>NZ_JARWCR020000046.1:0-69270 GCF_029846695.2 Bradyrhizobium nivariense
GAAAAAGGGTGGGCGGAAGGAGCCGTTGTTCGGCTTGCCCGCGGCGCTCGCCGATCTGCGCCTGACCGCGGCGGACCGCATCCCCGGCGGCGACGACAAGCGGAAGAAATCGACGAAATCATCTGCCAAACGCAAGAGCGAGGATGCCGGCGACGAGGCGCCGCGCGAGCGCAAGGCGCCGGCCGGCCGCGGCGGCGCCAAGCGGCGATCCAAGTCGCGCCTCGGCGCTGGGCTCGGCCGCCTGGTCTATTGGGGCGCGGTGCTGGGCCTGTGGGGCGCGATTGCCGTGATCGGCGTCGTGGTCTATGTCGGCGCCCATCTGCCGCCGATCCAGTCGCTGGAAATCCCCAAGCGACCGCCGACGATCCAGATCGTCGGGATCGACGGCAGCATGCTGGCGCAGCGCGGCGAGATGGCCGGCGCCAACATCTCGCTGAAGGATCTGCCGCAATATCTGCCCAAGGCGTTCATCGCCATCGAGGACCGCCGCTTCTATTCCCATTTCGGCATTGACCCGATCGGCATCCTGCGCGCGCTCGTCACCAACGTCATGCATCGCGGCGTATCGCAGGGCGGCTCGACGCTGACGCAGCAGCTGGCGAAGAACCTGTTCCTGACCCAGGAGCGCACCATGCAGCGCAAGTTGCAGGAAGCGGAGCTCGCGATCTGGCTGGAGCGCAAGCATTCCAAGAACGAGATCCTGGAGCTCTATCTCAACCGCGTCTATTTCGGCTCCGGCGCCTATGGCGTCGAAGCCGCCGCGCAGCGCTATTTCGGCAAGTCGGCCAAGACCGTCACCGTCGCGGAAGCCGCGATGCTGGCCGGCCTCGTCAAATCGCCGTCGCGGCTCGCGCCGAACCGCAACCCCGAGGGCGCGGAAGCGCGCGCGAAAATCGTGCTCACGGCGATGGCGGATGCCAAATTCATCACCGAGGCGCAGGCGCAGGCCTCGATCGGCCAACCCTCCTACAATGTGAGGCCGGTCGGCGCCGGCACGGTCAATTACGTCGCCGACTGGATCGGCGAGGTGCTGGACGATCTGGTCGGCCAGATCGACGAGAGCATCAAGGTCGAGACAACGATCGACCCGAAGCTGCAGAGCGTGGCGGAAGCCGCCATCATCGACGAGCTGGCAGCCAAGAGCGTGAAGTTCAATGTCAGCCAGGGCGCGTTGGTGGCGATGACGCCTGACGGCGCGGTGCGCGCCATGGTCGGTGGGCGGAACTATTCCGACAGCCAGTACAACCGCGCCGTCACCGCCAAGCGCCAGCCAGGTTCGTCATTCAAGCCGTTCGTGTACCTGACCGCGCTCGAGCAGGGGCTGACGCCTGATACGGTCCGCCAGGATGCGCCGATCGAGGTCAAGGGCTGGAAACCTGAGAACTACACGCATGAATATTTCGGCGCGGTGACGCTGACCCAGGCGCTCGCGATGTCGCTCAACTCGGTCGCCATCCGCCTCGGCCTCGAGGTCGGGCCGAAGAACGTGGTGCGTACCGCGCACCGGCTCGGGATCTCCTCAAAACTCGAGCCCAACGCCTCGATCGCGCTCGGCACCTCCGAGGTCTCGGTGGTCGAGCTGGTCGGCGCCTATGCGCCCTTTGCCAATGGCGGCTTCGCGGCGACGCCGCATGTCGTCACGCGGATCAGGACGCTCAGTGGCAAGCTGCTCTACATGCGCCAGGCCGACGAGCACAACCAGGTGATCGACCCGCGCTATGTCGGCATGATGAACACCATGATGCGGGAAACGCTGATCAACGGCACCGCCAAGAAAGCGGAGATCCCGGGCTGGCCGGCGGCCGGCAAGACCGGCACCAGCCAGGACTACCGCGACGCCTGGTTCATCGGCTACACTGCCAACCTTGTCACCGGCGTGTGGCTCGGCAATGACGACAACTCGCCGACCAAGAAGGCGACCGGCGGCGGGCTGCCGGTCGAGGTCTGGTCCCGCTTCATGCGCGCGGCACACGACGGTGTGCCGGTGGCCGCCTTGCCGAATTCGCAAGCGAGCTGGGGCCTGTCGAACCTCGCGCAGGCAGCCTCGCAGGTGTCGCCGCCGACGGCAGCAGCGCCGGGACCGGCATCGGGCAGCAACAGCGGCTATCGCCCACCCCCCACGCGCGCCAATGCGCGACCGGAAGCGGCGGCAGGGCTCGACGGCTGGCTGATGGACCGGCTATTCGGCGGAAATCGCTAGGGTCGGCCCGAGATCCTGGTGACCTCAAAACAAAAAACGCGAAAACAACCCCATGCACAGTAGCCGGCCATGTCCGGCGCGATGCGCGGTGGATTGTGCGAAGGCTTTGATGCGGCAAGGCAAATAACGAACGCCGCGCAATCACCGCAGCGTATCGATGAGTCCGCGAAAACGCGCGGACGTCGCCGCATTCTCGACTGTCATTCCCCGCGACCCGGCTACGCCAAGGCTTCGCCGAGGTTGAGCTCCAGGGGCGCCGAAGCTTTTAGCGTAGGCGGCAGGCGGGGAATCCAGTACGCCGCCGCCTCTCGGTTCAATTACAACCGCCTCGGAATACTGGATCGCCCGGTCGAGCCGGGCGATGACAGCGTCAGATGGGGCTGGCAGCGCAGCCTAATCCTCGACCCCGTACCGGTGCAGATCATTGCCGTACGTGTCGAGCCACTTCTTGGCGCGCTCCATCGACGGGCAGGCTTTGCCGCAGACACGCCAGAATCGCGCCGAATGGTTCATCTCGATGAGATGCGCGACCTCGTGCGCGGCGAGATAGTCGAGCACGTAGGGCGGCGCGAGGATCAGGCGCCAGGAGAACGACAGCGAACCGGCCGAGGTGCAGGAGCCCCAGCGACTGGATTGATCGCGGATCGAGAGCCGCTTCACCTTGACGTCGAGGTCGGCGGCATAGGATTCCGCCGAGCGCTGAAGATCGCGGCGCGCCTCGCGCTTGAGGAAGTCGCTGACGCGACGGTCGGCATGCTCGGCGCCGCCGGCGACGCAGAGAATCCGTTCACCGCTGTCGCGCACTTCCGTCCACACCGTACCGCGCGTGCCGGCGCGATGAACGATGCGATGGGAAACGCCACGAAGCGGTATCACTGTGCCAGGCTGGAACGGCGCAGCCTTCGGCAAGCGACCGAGACGTGCCGCGATCCACGCGCCGTGGCGCTGCGCAAAGTCCTTTGCTTCGGCGAGCGTGCCGCGCGGCGGCATGGTGAGGATGGCTTCGCGATCGCTCGGATGAATTCTGAGCGTGTAGCGGCGCGCGCGGCGATGCCGGCGCAGTCGAATCGCAAAAAATTGCGATCCATGGGTGATCAGGAGGGTCTTCGGTTCGTGGGGCCGCCGATAGAGGAGCGCGCGAGTGGCCATGTCTGTCAGTCCGGGGGGCAGGAGGGCGCTCGGATTCTGCCATAACCGCCGCCAGGGAAAGCGCTCGGCGCAAAAACAAATCATTTGCCCAATATACAGGGGTCTGGCGTCCGGGAGACCCTACAGACTGGGGTTGGAACCGGCTTTTTTCGCCCTCGCTGGACGCATGCACCACCCCCAAGGGATGAGGTAAGACTCACTCCTACAAAGCTACCGCAATACCGCGAATCTGGAGGGAACTCGACCCTGCCGGAACCTCCGACAGGGCTTGGATTTTCGACGGGAAAGCCGAAAAACGCGATTATTCGGCCGCGAGAGCCTGTAACGAGCTCGGATTCGCCGCCGAGACCATGAAGTCATGGATGCGCGGCACGATTTCCGATTTGAAGCGCGAGCCGTTGAACACGCCGTAATGTCCGACGCCCTTCTGGACGTAATGAACGCGGCGATGATCGGGAATCGAGCTGCACAATGTGTGCGTCGCTTCGGTCTGACCGAGCCCGGAGATGTCGTCGTTCTCGCCTTCGACCGTCATCAACGCGACGCGCGTGACCTTCGAGGGATCGACGCGTGTTCCACGATGGGTCATCTCGCCCTTCGGCAGCGAGTGCTTCACGAACACGGTGTCGACCGTCTGCAGGTAATACTCGGCGGAGAGATCCATCACCGCGAGATATTCGTCGTAGAAGTCGCGATGCTTGTCGACGAGATCGCCGTCGCCCTTCACCAGATTGGCGAAGAGCTGCTTGTGGGCATCCATATGCCGGTCGAGATTCATGCTGATGAAGCCGTTGAGCTGCAAGAAGCCCGGATAGACGTCGCGCATCATCCCCGGATGCGGGAACGGCACCTTGGTGATGACGTGATTGCGGAACCAATCTATGCCGCGCTCCTGGGCGAGGTCGTTCACCCCGGTCGGGTTGCGACGGGTGTCGATCGGGCCGCCCATCAGCGTCATCGAGGTCGGCACGAAAGGATCGCGCTGCGCTTCCATGATCGAGACGGCGGCGACGACGGGAACGGAAGGCTGGCACACTGCCAGCACATGAGTGTTGCCGCCGAGGACATGCAGCATCTCGATGACATAATCGATGTAGTCGTCGAGATCGAAGCGGCCGTCGCTGAGTGGCACCATGCGGGCGTCGGCCCAATCGGTGATGTAGACTTCATGCGCCGGCAGGAAGGCTTCGACCGTGCCGCGCAACAGCGTCGCATAGTGGCCTGACATTGGAGCTACGATCAGCACGCGCGGCTGCGGGCTGCGCAAGGGACGCGCGAACTTGCGATCGAAGTAGAGCAGGCGGCAGAACGGCTTTTCCCAGACCGGGCGGACCTCGATGGGGACGCGGATGCCGTTGACCTCGGTGTCGTTGAGACCCCATTCCGGCTTGCCGTAGCGGCGCGTGGTGCGTTCGAACAATTCGCAGGCCGCGGCAACCGATTTGCCGACCTCGGTGCGCGCCCACGGGTTCAGCGGATTCTGAAACAGCAGCTTGGTCGCGTCGGTGACCGCACGCGCCGGATTGAGAGAGGCCTGCGCCATCTCGTACATCCAGTACATCGGCGTCGTCAGGACCGGACTGCCTTCAGCCGCCAGGGGCGGCGCGCCGCCAAACTCACCAATAGGCATCGCTAAATTCCTCTTCGCATCGCAACATACTGCCGAATGCGTAATATTGCGTCAATGCATGGCTCCGTACATCTACGTGGCCGAGGTGCCAAAACCGAGCTGAATCCACGAGAAAGTGACGTTATTCACCGCCTGACAGCAGCGAGCCCTGCATCCTGGCGCTGCGCAAAAGGGCAAGGAATGCCCCAAACGATGCAACCAGCAGCACTGCGTTGATGGCCAACGCACTCAGCATCAGATCGGTCCTGAAGGTGTTTTCGATCAGCAGCGCGCGCATCCCCTCGAACACGTAGGTCGGCGGCAGCGCCCACGCGACATATTGCAGCCAGACCGGCAGCACGCTGACGGGATAGTAGACGCAAGCGAGCGGCATGATCGCGAACATCAAGGTCCAGACGATGCTCTCGGCGCCAAGGCCGTTTCGCAGCACCAGGCCAGAGACGAAGATACCGACCGACCAGCTCGTGAAGATCAGATTGCAGAAGAACGCGATCAGCGGCAGGCCGAGCGCATAGACGTTGAAGTGAAACAAAAACAGCGCGAGCAGCGTCATCGGGATGACGCCGATCGCGAGCCGGATCAGGCTCATGATCATCAGCGACAGCAGAAACTCGATCGGCTTCAACGGGCTCATCATGAGATTGCCGAGGTTGCGCGCCCACATCTCTTCCAGGAACGAGATGGAGAAGCCGAGCTGGCCGCGAAACAGGATGTCCCAGAGGATGACGGCGCCGATCAGGGTGCCGCCGGCACGCGCGAAGAAATTTGCATTCTGCGCGATATAAAGCTGAAGAAAGCCCCAGGTGATGACTTGCAGCGCGGGCCAGTAGAGCAGCTCGAGCAGACGCGGCCAGGAGGACATCAGCAAATACCAATAGCGCAGGATCATCGCGCCGATGCGATGGACGGAAATGCCGCGATGGAGGGAAAGCTCGCTCATCGCACCGCCTCCTTCGCGCCGTTCACCCGGCCGCGCGCGACGTCCAAAAACACCTCTTCCAGCGTGGTACGGTTGTAGCGGGCCATGATGGCTTCGGGCGTGTCGTCGTCCTCGATACGGCCGCGCTTCATGATGATGACGCGGTCGCAGAGCCGCTCGACCTCGAGCATGTTGTGCGAGGCCAGGAGGATGGTGGCGTTGTTCGCCTTGCGATAGCGCTCCAGATGGCCCCGGACCCAGTCGGCCGTGTCAGGATCGAGCGAGGCGGTCGGCTCGTCCAGCAACAGCAACTCGGGCTGGTTGATCAGCGCCTTGGCAAGCGCAACGCGGGTCTTTTGCCCGGCAGAGAGCTTGCCGTTGGCGCGGTCGATGAAATCGGTGAGATCGAGATCGTCGGCGAGCTTCGCGATGCGACCAGCGAGATTCTTCACCGCATAGAGCTTGCCGAACACGGTGAGGTTTTGACGCACCGTGAGCCGCATCGGCATGTCGACATAGGGGCTTTCGAAATTCATCCGCCCCAGCACGGAAGCGCTTTCCTCGGACATCCGATGCCCGAGCACCTGCACACGGCCGGAGGTCGGTAGCACGAGGCCCATGATCGTCGCGATGGTCGTGGTCTTGCCGGCGCCGTTGCCGCCCAGAAGGCCGGTGATGCTGCCGCGCGAAAGCGAAAAGGAGATGTCGTCGACGGCGCGGGTCTGCTTGTAGACCTTGACGAGGTGATCGACCGCGATTGCCGCGGAGAGGCTGCGATCCGCGACAGTCGGCCGACTTGAAGCCTTGTCATTCTCGGTCATGCTGGGCGTTCTTCTGCTATTGCAGCGGAGAGCGCAAGGCTTGTAATCCGGTGGTTCCGCGAGCCGCGCGCTTGTGATCGAGAAGGCACCGCCCCATTGGCCGAAATGACCGAAATTGCCGCTTCCGACTTTCGCCCCGCGCAGCGGCATATCCGCCTGGACACGATCCTGCGGCTGCGCTGGCTCGCGGTGCTCGGCCAGCTCGCTGCGATCTTCATCGTGGCGCAAGGGCTGGAATTCAACGTCGAGATCGTCCCCTGCGTCAGCATCATCGCCCTGTCGGCGGCGCTCAATCTGGCGCTCCAGACCGTGTCCAATCCGCTGCAGCGGCTGGAGCCGATGCAGGCGGCCGGACTGCTCGCGCTCAACATCGTGGAGCTGGCGGGTCTCTTGTTCTTCACCGGCGGACTCCAGAACCCGTTCTCGTTCCTGTTCCTCGCGCCCGTGCTGATCTCGGCGACCGCCCTGCCGGCCCGCTTCACCTTCGGCCTCGGCGTGCTGGCTGTCGCCTGCGCCTCGGTCCTGTTCTTCTTCCATCTGCCGCTGCCCTGGGATTCCGACGATCCGCTGGTGCTGCCGCCGATCTATCTCGTCGGCGTCTGGCTCTCGATCGTGCTCGCGATCGGCGTCACCAGCCTCTACTCGTTCCAGGTGACCGAGGAAGCGCGGAAACTTGCGGACGCACTGGCCGCGACCGAGCTCGTGCTGACGCGCGAGCAGCATCTGACCCAGCTCGACGGCCTGGCTGCGGCCGCTGCGCACGAGCTCGGCACGCCGCTCGCGACCATCTTCCTGATCTCGCGCGAACTGGAAAAGACGGTGAAGGAGCCGAGTTTTGCCGCCGACCTGAAGACCCTGCGCGAGCAGACGCAGCGTTGTCGCGACATCCTGAGCAAGATCACCCAGCTCTCCTCCACCGGCGCGCCATTCGACCGCATGAAGCTGTCGGAGTTGATCGAGGAGGTGGTGGCGCCGCACCGCGATTTCGGCGTCGATATCAAGGTGCGGATCGCGGTCGCCATCGTGGCCGAGCCGGTCGGTTCGCGCAATCCGGCGATCCTCTACGGCGTCGGCAACATCGTCGAGAATGCGGTCGATTTCGCCCGCACCACGGTCGAGGTCAACGCGTGGTGGAACAAGGACACGATCGAGATCCTGATCTCCGACGACGGCCCCGGGATTCCGCCCGATATCCTGAACCGGATCGGCGAGCCCTATTTGTCACGGCGACGCAGCCAGGACGAAGGCGGCGGCCTCGGATTGGGCGTGTTCATCGCACGCACTTTGCTGGAGCGCACCGGCGCCAAAGTCTCGTTTACCAACCGGACCTTTCCGGAACACGGTGCGGTGGTCCAGATCACGTGGCTGCGAGAGCGTTTTGAGGCTATCGAGACCTTTGAAGAAACAATAGGATAGGCCGCGACCTTGCGTCGCACAACAGGGCCGATCGACTATTGGCGGCCTTGGCACCGCCCGATTGCGCCGCCATATGTAGACGCGCTGGAGAGAGGACGACACCTTGAACGCCATCGCCGAACTGAACGAACAGACCGACCGCTCGTTGCTGATCGTGGAGGACGACAAGCCGTTCCTGGAGCGATTGTCGCGCGCCATGGAAACGCGCGGCTTTGCGGTGACGTCCTGCGACACCGTCTCGGACGGTCTGGCGCAGATCGGCAAGGCGGCGCCGGCATTCGCCGTGGTGGATCTGCGGCTCGGCGACGGCAACGGTCTCGACGTTGTCTCGGCGCTGAAGAAGAAGCGCCCCGACGCCCGCGCGATCGTGCTGACCGGCTATGGCAACATCGCCACCGCCGTCACCGCGGTAAAGATGGGCGCGATCGATTATCTCTCCAAGCCTGCGGACGCCGACGACGTCGTCGCGGCGCTGCTCTCGACCGGCTCGGACAAATCCGAGTTGCCGGCGAACCCGATGTCGGCCGACCGCGTGCGCTGGGAACACATCCAGCGCATCTACGAGATGTGCAACCGCAACGTCTCGGAGACCGCGCGCAGGCTCAACATGCACCGGCGGACGTTGCAGCGCATTCTGGCCAAGCGCGCGCCGCGGTAATTCTGCCATCAACCATCCATCACCGTCATCCTGAGGTGCTCGCCTTGCAAAAGCAAGGCGAGCCTCGAAGGACGACGGCCCGGCTGCATCCCGGCCGTGCATCCTTCGAGGCTCCCCACCCCGCGCGTTGCGCGGCGTGGCTCGCACCTCAGGATGACGGGGCGGCAATTCGGACTTTGCGCTACTCCCAAAAATCCGCATGCCCCTGCGGATCGACCAGCCGGTTGATCCGCAGCGCCGCCGCCATGCCAAATCGCACCGTCATCTGCTTGCGCGTGGCCGCAGCGAGCTTGTGCTCGGGCGCCTCGCACTGCAGATGCGCGCCATAGGCATCCGCGATGATCAGGCCGGTGTCTTGCGGAAAGATCTCGCAAGGCAGATCCTGCGTGAAGGCAAAGAACAGCCGGTCGCAATGCGCGCGGTATTCGTGCCATTTCTGATCGGCGCGCAAATCCTCCACTGACGACTTGATCTCGACGATCCAGATCTCGCCGCGCTCGTTCAGGGCGACGAGATCGGCGCGCCGCCCCGACGGCAGCGGCAATTCGCTGATGCAGGTGAAGCCGAGCGAGCGGAGCAACCGCGCCGTGCCGCGCGCGATCGCCAGCGCCGTCTCGGATTGGCGGCGGTCCGGCGGCGGCACCAGGGTGATGTTGCGGGCGGGGTTGTCCATGGGGGGAGATTAGCCGATTCCTCCGTCGTCGTCCTGGCGAAAGCCGGGACCCATTACCCCAAGCGGCCGTTGGAGCACGAGCTGCTCACCACGCATCTTCGCCACACTGCTCCCTGGGGTAATGGGTCCTGGAGCAGCGCTCGCTCCGCTCGCTTGTCCAGGACGACGGCGGAGTGCGGAACCGCCCTCGCCCTCAACACTTATCACGCAGCCGCCGGCCCGGGCGGAGCATCGAGACCGCGGCGCATGATCGACGATCTCTGGTACAAGAACGCTGTCATCTATTGCCTGTCCGTCGGCACCTATATGGACGCCGACGGCGACGGCGTCGGCGATTTCAAGGGGCTCTTACGCCGGCTCGATTATCTGCACGGGCTCGGCATCACCACGATCTGGCTGATGCCGTTCCAGACCTCGCCGGGCCGCGACGATGGCTACGACATCGCCGACTATTACAGCGTCGATTCCCGCTACGGCACGCTCGGCGACTTCGTCGAGTTCGCCCATGGCTGCAAGCAGCGAGGCATCCGAATCATCATCGATCTCGTGGTCAACCACACCTCCGACCAGCATCACTGGTTCAAGGAGGCGCGGCGCGACAAGAAATCGCCCTACCGCGACTGGTATGTGTGGTCCGACAAGAAGCCGGCCGGCGCCAACAAGGGCATGGTGTTTCCCGGCGTGCAGAAGTCGACCTGGACGCGCGACAAGGAAGCCGGAGCGTATTACTTTCATCGCTTCTACGATTTCCAGCCCGATCTCAACACCTCGAACCCGCACGTGCAGGCCGAGATTCTCAAGATCATGGGCTTCTGGATCCAGCTCGGCGTCTCCGGCTTCCGCATGGACGCGGTGCCCTTCGTGATCGCGACCAAGGGCGCGAAGGTGAAGAAGCCAATCGAGCAGTACGACATGCTGCGCGCATTCCGCGAATTCCTGCAATGGCGGCAGGGCGACGCCATCATCCTCGCCGAGGCCAACGTGCTGCCGGAAACCGACTTGGAATATTTCGGCCGCGATGCCGACCGCATGCACATGATGTTCAACTTCCACGTCAACCAACATCTGTTCTATGCGCTGGCGTCGGGCGACTCGCGTCCGCTGGCGAAATCGCTGAAGGCGACCAAGCCGCGGCCGGCCACGGCGCAATGGGGCCTGTTCCTGCGCAATCACGACGAGCTCGATCTCGGCCGATTGACCAAGGCGCAGCGCGACATCGTCTTCAAGCGTTTCGGTCCGGACAAGGACATGCAGCTCTACGACCGCGGCATTCGCCGCCGCTTCGCGCCGATGCTGGGCGGGGACCGCAGGCGGCTCGAGCTCGCCTACAGCCTGATGTGCACGCTGCCGGGGACGCCCGTGATCCGTTACGGCGACGAGATTGCAATGGGCGACGATCTCTCATTGCCGGAGCGCAATTGCGCGCGCACGCCGATGCAATGGTCGACCGAGCCCCAGGGCGGCTTCACCAAGAGCGACAACCCGGCATGCCCCGTCATCGACAAGGGCCCTTACGGCTACGAGCACGTCAACGTCGCCAAACAGCGGCGCGATCCCAATTCAATGCTGAACTGGACCGAGCGCATCGTCCGCATGCGCAAGGAGGTGCCGGAGATCGGCTGGGGCGATTTCGCGATCATCGCGACGCGGGATCCCGCCGTGTTCATCATGCGCTACGACTGGCGCAACAATTCCGTGCTGTTCGTGCACAATCTCGACGAGAAGCCCCGCGAGATCGCATTTTCGGCGGGGCTGCCTGACGATGCCGGCGCACACCTGATCAATTTGCTCGCGGAAGACCACAGCCACGCCGACAAGCGCGGCCAGCACCGCATCGTGCTGGAGCCTTACGGTTATCGCTGGTACCGCGTCGGCGGGCTGGACTATCTGTTGAAGCGGAGTGATATCGACGGGATTACCGCGGGCAACAAGCATTCGGGATAATGTCGTCCCGGCGAAGGCTAAGAAGGCGGCGCGATGATCACGCCCTCATTGCCGCGCAAATCCAGCACCCCTTCGAGCCGCTCACCCTCGCGATCCAAAAACGTCGACAGCAATATCTCGCTGCCAAACCTTATCGCGCTGCTGGTGACCGCGATCGGCTCAGGACCGAGATTGAGCACCACGATCGCCGCCCTGCCCTCGGCCTCGCGGCGATAGACCAGCAGATCGCCTTGCGCCGCGATCGGATGATAGTCGCCCGCGACCAGCGGCGGACATGCCTTCCGCAACGCGATCAGGCGCTTGTACAGACTGAAGATCGAACGTGAATCGGCTTCGAGATTGACGACGTTTTCGCGGATATGATCCTCCGGCAGCGGCAGCCATGGCCTGACCTCCGAGAAGCCGGCGAAGTTGGAGGAATCCCATTGCATCGGCGTGCGGCAGCCGTCGCGGCCGACACCGATGCCGGGCACGTTCTTCTCGAAGGGATCGCGCACGTCCTCGGGGGCGATCGCGAGCTGATGCATGCCGATCTCGTCGCCGTAATAGAGCGTCGGCGTGCCGCGCAGCGTCAGCAGCAGCATGGCGGCGACGCGGGCCTGCTCCGGCCCGACGCGGCTTGCGACGCGCGGGCGATCGTGATTGCCGAGCACCCAGTTCGGCCAGGCGCCCTTCGGCAGCGCCTTCTCGTAATCCCCGACGATCTTCTCGATCGAGCGCGCGCTCCAGAAGGTCGAGAGCAGCGCGAAATTGAACGGCATCTGCGCGCCGGTGAGGTCGTTGCCGTAATAGGCCATCAGGCGATGCAGCGGCAGATAGATCTCGCCGATCAGCACGCGCGCCGCATACGCGTCGGTGACACGCCGCATCTCGGCGATGACGTCGTGCACCTCCGGCTGGTCGGTGGAATATTGCGTCAGGATCTTTTCGTTCGGCGGCCGGCCCTCGACATAATGCGGGTTTTGCGGATTGTCGCGGAACTCGGCATCCTTGATCAGGTGCCAGATCACGTCGACGCGAAAGCCGTCGACGCCCCTCTCCAGCCAGAACCGCATCACATCGTAGATCGACGCACGGACGTCAGGATTGCGCCAGTTGAGGTCCGGCTGCCGGGTGAGGAAGGCGTGGTAGTAGTATTGCCCGGTCGTCTCGTCGAACTGCCACGCGCTGCCGCCGAACTCGGACAGCCAATTGTTCGGCACGCCGCCACCCTCGCCCGGGTCGCGCCAGATGTACCAGTCGCGTCTGGGATTATCGCGCGAGGAACGGCTCTCGACGAACCAGGGATGCTGGTCCGAGGTGTGGTTCGGCACGAGATCGAGGATCAGCTTCAGGCCATTGTCGTGCGCGGCCGCAAGAAGCGCATCGAAATCCGCCATCGTGCCGAACAGCGGCTCGATGCCGGTATAGTCGGAGATGTCGTAGCCGAAATCGGCCATCGGCGACGGGAAGATCGGCGACAGCCAGATCGCGTCGACGCCCAGCGATTTCACATAAGGCAGCCGCCGGAGGATCCCGGCGAGATCGCCGACACCGTCACCGTCCGAGTCCTGAAACGAGCGCGGATAGACCTGATAGAAAATGCCGTCGCGCCACCAATTGTCACCGCCCTGAGCCATGCCGGAAAACCCATCCAAAAATCTGCCTCTCGCGCGAGAGAACGCGGAAGCAACGTCCCGGTTCAAACCAGCAGGCGAATTGGGACGGCCGTGTGACGGCGCCTGCGGCTGTTCCGGGCCCGGGGGCGAATCTTTTGCTTGGCGGCATGGCAAAAATCGGCATTGTGAGGCCCATGAGCGAGCAAAATGACAGTCAAGAGTCTCAACAAGCCAAGGCCGGCGCGATCATCGTTCCCGTGACGCTGTTCGAGCAGAATTGCACCATCATCTGGGACGAGCCTTCCAAGACCGCTGTGGTGATCGATCCCGGCGGCGACGTGCCGAAGATCCTGGACGCCATCAAGCAGACCGGCGTCACCGTGGAGAAGATCTGGCTGACGCACGGCCATATCGACCATGTCGGCGGCGCGGCTGAACTCCGCGATGCGCTGAAGGTGCCGATCGAGGGCCCGCATGTCGCGGACAAATTCCTGCTCGACAACGTGGTCGAGAGCGGCGCACGCTTCGGCATGACCGGGGGCCGCAATTTCGAGCCGGACCGCTGGTTAGAGGAGGGCGACACCGTGTCGATCGGCGGTCTCACGTTCGACATTTATCACTGCCCAGGCCATTCGCCGGGCAGCGTGGTGTTCTTCAACAAGGCGTTGCGTTTCGCTCATGTCGGCGACGTCTTGTTCGCAGGCTCGGTCGGACGCACCGATTTGCCCGGCGGCAGCCACGCGACCTTGATCGACTCGATCAAGACCAAGCTGCTGCCGCTCGGCGACGATGTCGGCTTCATCTGCGGCCATGGTGCGGGATCGAGCATCGGCCAGGAGCGGATGACTAATCCGTTCATCACCGGCGAAATGTAAGCCTTCTTTATTTGAGCATGATCCGATCGGAAAACCGCTTCACACTTTCCCGGATCATGCTCTACTCGGCGGCGTCCGCCAGCACCGCCACGTCACTGAGGTTACGCTCGCCCCATTGCCGGATCGCGGCGACGACCGGCACAAAGCTCTTGCCTTTGCGGGTGAGGCGATACTCGACCTTCGGCGGCACCTCGCCAAAATCCTTGCGGTCGATCAGGCCGCTCTCGGTCAGCGCCTTCAATTCGCGGCTCAGCACGCGCGGCGCGATCTCCGCGCTGCCTTCGGTGCCGCGCAGCAATCCGCTGCGGATCTCGCCATAGCGGCGCGGGCCGTCCTTGAGGTCCCAGACGATGCGCAGCTTGTACTTGCCGCTGATCATCTTCTGAAAGGCCGCGACCGGACAGCTGCGCGCCGGGGTTGCCTTCGCCCTTCCCTTGGCCATGTCGTCTCCTCCATGTTCGAAGAGGATAGGAGCGACGCTGAAAAAGTCCATACTATCAATTTTGTCCATACTTGCAGGATTGCATCCAGCACGCAGATGATGACGCATCATACGAACAGGGAGCCTCACATGAAGCACTTCATGATCAGATACGAATTCAAGGACGGCACGACGGAGGCCTGGCACCAGGAGATCGGCCGCTTCATCAAGGCGATCGACGGCGATCCGGAGCTGAAAGGTCGGATCGGCTATCGCGTCCTCAAGAACCGCGACGACGGCAGCTATTTTCACCTCGCCAGCGCCAGCGACGACGCAGCGCAAAAGACGCTGCAATCGCGCGACTTCTTCAAGGCCTATCAGGAGATGACGCGGAAGGTCGCCGGCGGCGAGGTGACGGTGACGCCGATCGAGTGGATCGGCGCGACGGCCTGAGTTATTTCATCAATCCCGCAGCAGTGAGCGCGCGCGTGATGATCTGGCCGAGATCGAAGCCGCGGGCCTCCTCGCGCTTCGGCTCGGCCGGCCCTTCGGCGACCGCAACGCGGATCGAGCGTGCCAGATGCGGCGCGGACGTCAGCGCCGGCTTCGCCTCCGCCTTCCTGGCCGCATCGGGGATCCAGCCGGTCAGGCCGAAGAATTTTGCGATGTGATAGGACGAGGAGATGCCGGCCTCGATCAGGAATGCGCCTTCCACACCATAGCGCTGGTCGTTGTCGGCAATGCCGAGCGGCGTGCCGTGCGCCATGTCGGTGATGGCGTAGGACTCGACGAGAGTCTCGCCGTCCTTGTTCCACCAGGCTTGGCGCGGATAACCGTCGACATTGGTTTCCGCCATCGGCACATCAGGCAGATCGTGCAGGTCGAGCCATTGCTTGACGATCTCGTTGGCATTGCCGGGATTGACGGTGCGGTCGGAGCTGCCGTGCCATACCGAGATCTTCGGCCAGGGCCCGCGATGATTCGAGGCCCGCCGCACCAGATCGCCGAGCTCGCGCGCGGGGCGCACCGGGGAATGAAACATGCCGTCGAGCGCCTCGCGCAGGTTCGTCGCGATGCCGTAGGGAAGACCCGCGATGACCGCGCCGGCCGCGAAGACTTCAGGGTAGGTCGCGAGCATTACCGACGTCATGCCGCCGCCGGCGGACAGGCCCGTGATGAAGATGCGCCTGGGATCGACGCGATGCGTTTCGATCATGTGCGCGATCATCTCGCGAATCGAACACGCCTCGCCGCTGTCCCGTGCAGTGTCTTCCGGATTGAACCAGTTGAAGCAGGTGTTGCCGTTGTTGATCCGCTGCTGTTCGGGCATCAGCAGCGCAAAGCCGTAGTGCTCGGCAAGCGTCGACCATCCGGCGCCGAGGTCGTAGCCCGCGGCCGTCTGGCCGCAGCCGTGCAGCACGACGACCAGGGCGCGCGGCTTCTGCAACTGCGCCGGCACGAACGCGAACAGGCGCAAGCCTCCGGGATTGTCGCCGAAACCGATCACCTCTTGCAGAGGGCTCGACGCATTCGCACTCCGGCCGAACTCAGCAAAGCGCAGACCATCCACCTTTGGCAGATGTCTCAAGAGACCGACATTTCTGGCGAGCGACACGGCAACTCCTGGCAGGCGACGTTCAACGTTTAGTCAAACCAGATAGTTGCTGCATTGCAAAATAAAAAGACCGTGCGCTGTCAATCTCGCGAAAATCGCGGGAAATCCCGCAGGAATCCGCGCGCATTAACCTCAATGCCTCAACTTCGTGCAGATGCGCGGCGCATCCACGCCAGAAATGCGGCGCAGATCATGATTAACGTCACAAACAGCGCGAGCGAGACGAGAAATCCTGCGCGCGCTGATTGCACGGTTTCGACGGCGAAGAAAACAGCGCCGATTGCGGCCACTCCGGCCGCATTTCCGATCTGCGCCGTGGTGCCGTACATCCCGGACGCCGAGCCTGCCGCAACGGGTTGGACTGTCGAAAGCACCGCGCCTGAGAGCGGCGCCATCACCAGCCCCTGGCCGTAGCCGAAGATGATCATGGTGAACGCGAGCAGGAGCGCAGACGGGGCATCGACAGAGAACGCGACAAGCGCGAGCGCTGCGAGGCCCGCGATCTGCAGCGCGCAGCCTTCGATCAACACCTTGGTGCCGCGCCGCCGCGCCCGCGTCCCGCTGTGGCGCGACGCCGCGACGAAAGCGAGTGCGAGCGGAATGAAGGCCATGCCGGCCCAGAGCGGCGGGATCTTCAATCCTCTCTGCATGAACAGCGTCATGACCAGATAAAACGAAAGGTTGGCGGCGAAGAAGAAGAAGGCCGCCCCGAGCCCGCGCAGAAAGGTCGTGTCCGCCAGCAGCGTGAGATCGATCAGCGGCATGCCGCCGGCGTGCGCAACGGCGTGCTCGAGCCTCAGGAAGGCCGCGAGGATCACGCCGCCGATCGCCATCACCACCCACAGCCACGGCGCCCAGCCGGCGTCATGGCCGAACAGCAACGGACCGATCAAGCACAGCAATCCCGCGAACAGAACGATACTGCCCGTGATATCGAGCCGCGTGCCGGCGCGACGCGGCACCGACGGCATGATGCGCCAGGCCGCAGAGGCGATGACGAGACCGCAGGGCACATTGACGAAGAACACCGAGCGCCAGCTGGTGCCGGCGAGATCGATCGTGACCAGAAGACCGCCGAGCAGGAAGCCCGCGGCGCCCGCGAGCCCCAGCACGATGCCGTAGATCGCGAAGGCACGGCTGCGCGATTCGTCGGTGAACAGCAGATGCAGCGTCGCCAGCACCTGCGGCACCATCAGAGCCGCGGTCGCGCCCTGCGCCAGCCGGGCGATGATCAGCCCCGCGCCTGACAGCGCGAGGCCGCACCACAGCGACGACAAAGTGAAGCCGAGTACGCCGGCCAGAAAGACGTTCCTGGTGCCGTGGATGTCGCCGAGCCGGCCGCCGGTGACGACCAGCGTGGCATAGGCGATCAAATAGATCGCGATGACGGATTCGATCTGCGCCGGCGACGCCTTCAGGTCGACCGCGATGGTGGGAATGGCGACGTTGACCACGAAGGCATCGACGCCGAACATGAACTGCGCGGCGACGACGATCGCCAGCACCCACCAGCGCCGCGACGAATCGATCTGCTTTGTGACGGTTTGATGCATCGGCGCGCGAACCTTCCGGCATTTGTTTGCGCTCGATGCTCTCAGATCGGCGTCATCCGCGCGATTACCTCGGAGGTAGGACTTGCCACCCCCTTGTCCCCTTGGCCCGATTGCTGCATGTCGGTTCCCGCTGGTCTCGTGGGGTTCGGAAGTCTTCCGATGTACGATTACGACATGGTGGTGATCGGCTCGGGCCCATCGGGGCGCCGGGCCGCGGTGCAATGTGCCAAGCTCGGCAAGGCCGTGCTGGTGGTGGAGAAGGGCCGGCGGGTCGGCGGCGTCTCCGTCCACACCGGCACGATTCCTTCCAAGACCCTGCGCGAGACCGTGCTCAATTTGTCCGGCTGGCGCGAGCGCGGCTTTTACGGCCGCTCCTACCGGGTGAAGCAGGACATCGTGGCCAGCGATTTGATGACCCGGCTGCAGAAGACGCTCGATCACGAGGTCGAGGTGCTCGAGCATCAATTCAGCCGCAATCTGGTGCGGACCGCCAATGGCGAGGCACGGCTGGTCTCGCCGCACGAGGTCGAGATCACGAGCGCGATCGGCGAGACCAAGGTGGTGTCGGCCGCCTTCATCCTGATTGCCTGCGGCACGCGCCCGTTCCGGCCCGACTACGTGCCGTTCGACGGTGCGACCGTGCTCGACAGCGACGAGATCATCGAGCTGCCCAAGCTGCCGCGCAGCCTGGCCGTGATCGGCGCCGGCGTGATCGGCGTCGAATATGCCACCATCTTCAGTGCGCTCGACGTGCCCGTGACGCTGATCGAACCGCGGCCGACCTTCCTTGATTTCATCGACAAGGAATTGATCGACGAGTTCATGCACGAATTGCGCGACCGCAACGTCGCGCTGCGGCTCGGCGCCAAGGTGAACTCGATCGAGAAGACCGCGCAAGGTAGCATCGTCACAAAGCTGTCCGACGGGCGGCACGTCACGACGGAGATGCTGCTGTTTGCCGCGGGCCGCGTCGGCGCCACCGACCGCCTTAACCTCGAGGCCGCCGGCATCGTTGTCGACCATCGCGGCCGCATCTCGGTCGATCCCGTGACCTTGCAGACCAGCGTGCCGCACATCTACGCGGCCGGCGACGTGATCGGCTTTCCAAGCCTTGCCTCGACATCGATGGAGCAGGGCCGGGTCGCGGCCTGTCACGCACTCGGCATGGAGCCGATGGCGCCGCCGGAGTTCTTTCCCTACGGCATCTATTCGGTGCCCGAAATCTCGACGGCCGGCCTGACCGAAGAGGAGGTGCGCACCCGCGGCATCCCCTACGAGGTCAGCATTGCGCGCTTCCGCGAGACCTCGCGCGGCCACATCATGGGGCTGAACAGCGGCATGATGAAGATGATCTTCTCGACCAAGACGCGTCGCCTGCTCGGCGTACATATTCTGGGCGAGGGCGCCACCGAGCTGATCCATATCGGCCAGGCCGTGCTCAATCTCAAAGGCACGATCGACTATTTCATCCAGAACACGTTCAACTATCCGACTCTGGCCGAGGCGTACAAGATCGCGGGCCTCGATGCGTGGAACAGGATGACGCGGTAGCGGCGCGCTTCATCTTGCCGCGCGCAGCAAAATTGGCGAGCAGTCCCTTCGCGGCCATCCTTCGAG
Source organism: Bradyrhizobium nivariense (assembly GCF_029846695.2). Lineage (NCBI taxonomy): Bacteria > Pseudomonadati > Pseudomonadota > Alphaproteobacteria > Hyphomicrobiales > Nitrobacteraceae > Bradyrhizobium > Bradyrhizobium nivariense. Next base: position 19,090 of record NZ_JARWCR020000046.1, read on the forward strand.
ACGCCGCTTCGCGGCTCCTCAGGATGAGGTCTGGTTTCGCGACGCGGTCTTAGACCCTCATGGTGAGGAGCCCGCAAAGCGGGCGTCTCGAACCATGCAGGCCGAGTACGTCGCAGTAGCGCCTCAACGCATGCCTGCATTCCGCTGCGCGGGACATCGTGCGATTGCCTTCGCTCTTCCCAGCACGTAGCTTCGCGCCACAAACGAACAAAAAATGAAAGCCGGAGAGAACGCCATGGCGCGCCTGAAGTTCGGAGCCTTCCTTGCCCCGCATCACCCGATCGGGGAGCATCCGATGCTCCAGTTCCGGCGCGATCTCGACCTGGTCGAGCAGCTAGATAGCCTCGGCTATGACGAGTTCTGGTGCGGCGAGCATCATTCCTCCGGCTGGGAGATGATCGCTTCGCCCGAGATGTTCCTGGCCGCGGCCGGCGAGCGCACCAAGCGGATCAAGCTCGGCACCGGCGTGGTGTCGCTGCCCTATCACCATCCCTACAACGTCGCGCAGCGCATGGTGCAGCTCGACCACATGACCGGCGGCCGCGCGATCTTCGGCTCCGGTCCCGGCGCGCTCGCCTCCGACGCGCATACGCTCGGCATCGATCCGATGACGCAGCGCGACCGCCAGGACGAGGCGATCAGCGTGATCCGCCGCCTCTTCAGCGGCGAGCGCGTCACGGCGAAGAGCGACTGGTTCACCATGAACGACGCCGCGCTGCAGATCCTGCCGCTGCAGGAAGAGATGCCGTTCGTGGTGGCCTCGCAGATCTCGCCCTCCGGCATGACGCTCGCCGGCAAATACGGCATCGGCATCATCTCGCTGGGTTCGATGACGACGCAGGGCCTGATGTCGCTCCAGCAGCAATGGCAGTTCGCCGAGGACGCGGCGAAAAAGCACGGCACCACGGTCAACCGCGCCGACTGGCGCGTGCTCCTGAGCTTTCACATCGCCGAGACCCGCGAGCAAGCGCGCCGCGAGGCCGGCGCCGGGCTGATGCGCTGGCACAACGAATATAATGTCGGCACGCTGCAACGGCCCGGCCTCACCGCGTTCGCCTCGCCCGACGAGGCCGTGGACAAGACCGCCTTCGTCGAAGGCGCGGCCTCCACCATCGGCACGCCCGACGATCTCGTCAAAACCATCAAGAACGTGATGCAGGTCTCCGGCGGCGTCGGCGCCGTCATCGGCTTCGTGCACGACTGGGCCAACCTGGAAGCCACGCGCCGGAGCTGGGACATGGTCGCGCGCTATGTCGTGCCGGAGATCAACGGCTACATCGACGGCCTGCGCAAGTCGCAAAAATTCGTGATCGAGAACCGCGCGATCTTCGAACGCGCGGGCCAGGCCGTGATGGCCAAGATCATGCAGAACGAGAAGGCCGCCGAGGCGCTGAAGGTGACCGGCCCCGGCCGCGTCGCCATTCCCGCCGTCAACGCCCCGGATTTGCAGAAGGAAGCAGCGAAGCGATAGGTTCAGCGCCCGCCCGGACCTCGGCGAACGCCTCGTCCTTCGAGACGACCGCTCCGCGGTCTCCTCAGGATGAGGCTAAGCGGCACCGGAGTCCGTTGAAACTGCTGCCGCACACTCTGTCCTCATCCTGAGGGCCCGCCAAGGGCGGGCGTCTCGAAGGATGGCCGCAGAGAAGCACCGGCGCATCAGCGGACCCGGATTTGTGTTATGTTGGGTCTAGCCAACCGGAGCAATCGTCATGTCGATGCAGAATGTGGCCGCCCCTGCGCTCGGCTTCACCGCGCCCAAGCGCAACGAGCTGACACACATCCCCGGCGACGAAGGCTGGCCGATCATCGGCAAGACCTTTCAGGTGCTCGCCGACCCCAAGGGCCATATCGAGGCGAACGGCGCCAAATACGGCCCGGTCTACCGCACCCATTTTTTCGGCGAGACCAATGTCGTGCTGCTTGGCCCCGAAGCCAATGAGCTCGTGCTGTTCGACCAGCAAAAGCTGTTCTCTTCGACCCATGGCTGGAACAAGGTGCTCGGCCTGTTGTTTCCGCGCGGATTGATGCTGCTGGATTTCGACGAGCACCGGCTGCATCGCAAGGCGCTGTCGGTCGCGTTCAAGTCCGGACCGATGAAGTCCTATCTGAGCGATCTCGACCGTGGCATTGCGGCGCGCGTCGCGCAGTGGAAGGCCAAGCCCGGCGAGATGCAGCTTTATCCGGCGATGAAGCAGCTCACGCTCGATCTCGCCGCGGCGTCCTTTCTCGGCGCCGATATCGGGCCGGAGGTCGACGAAATCAACCGCGCCTTCGTCGACATGGTCGCCGCCGCCGTCGCCCCGATCCGCCGTCCGCTGCCCGGCACACAGATGGCGGCCGGCGTCAGGGGCCGCAAGCGCATCGTCGCCTATTTCCGCCAGCAGATTCCGCTGCGACGCGGCAATCACGGCGGCGATGACCTGTTCTCGCAGCTCTGCCGCGCAACCCACGAGGATGGCGCGCTGCTCTCGGAACAGGACATCATCGACCACATGAGCTTCCTGATGATGGCGGCCCACGATACGCTGACCTCGTCGCTGACGTCCTTCATCGGCGAGCTCGCCGCAAATCCCGACTGGCAGGACAGACTGCGCGCGGAGGTCATGGCGCTGGGGCTCGCCCCTGATGCGCCAAGTAGCTTCGACGATCTGGAAAAGATGCCGCTGTCGGAGATGGCGTTCAAGGAAGCACTGCGGCTCAAGCCACCGGTGCCCTCGATGCCGCGCCGCGCCATGCGCGATTTCACCTTCAAGGGCTTTACGATTCCCGCCGGCACCGCGGTCGGCGTCAACCCGCTCTACACCCATCACATGAAGGACATCTGGCCGGAGCCGGATCGCTTCGATCCCTCTCGCTTCACCGAAGAGGCCCAACGCAACCGCCACCGCTTCGCCTGGGTGCCGTTCGGCGGCGGCGCGCATATGTGCCTCGGCCTGCACTTCGCCTACATGCAGGCGAAATGCTTCGCGCGGCACTTCTTGCAGAACATCGAGGTGTCGCTGGAGCCGGGTTACAAGCCGGACTGGCAGATGTGGCCGATCCCGAAGCCGCGGGACGGGCTGCGGGTGCGGGTCAAGGCGGTCTAAATCGCGATGAAATGAGGATGAATCATCATCGCGCTTTAGGTTGTTGTTTGAGCATGATCTTTTCGGAAAACCGCTTCGCACTTTTCCGGATCATGCTTTAGCGCTCCACTCTCGTATCCCGGACGCGCGAAGCGCGAGCCGGGACCCAGAATCGTGAGACACGTTCCGTGCGAGAGATGGGCCCCGGCTCTGCAGCGCACCGCTTAAGGAGCGCTGCGCTGCGTCCGGGGCACGAGGACCTACTTCCTACGCCCCCTGATCGAACGCCTTGCGCAGGGCCACGTAACCCTGCTGTTGCTGGCTCCAGTTGCGGCCGCCGGTCATCGCGCCGTCGATGACGAGGTCATGGCCGTTGATGAAGCTGGATTCGTCGCTGGCCAGGAACACCGCGGCATGGGCGATGTCATCAGGGAGGCCGGCGCGCGGGATCGGCTGCGCGGTCTTGTAGACCTCGCGCATCACCGCCGGCGTCTTCTCCGCCGCATCGGTCGAAAGTCCGAGCGCCTTGCCGAAAATGCCGGTCGCGATGGCGCCGGGGGAGATCGAGTTGACGCGCACGTTGGACTCGCCGAGTTCCATCGCCACGCATTTGGTGAGATGGATCACCGCCGCCTTGGCCGCACCATAGACCATCGAGGACGAGAAGCCGGCGAGACGGCCGGCGATGCTGCCATTGTTGATGATGCTGCCAAAACCCTGCGTCTTCATGGTGGGCGCGGCGTGCTTCATGCCGAGCATGACGCTGCGCACCAAGGTCGCCATCGCCGCGTCGAAGCGCTCGACCTCGAGGCCTTCGATGCCGCCGGTCTGCGCCGGGCCGCCGGCATTGTTGAACAGGCAGTCGATGCGGCCAAATTTGTCCATCGCGAGCGCGATCAGCGCCTGCATCTGCGCTTCGACCGTCACATCCGTCTGGCGGAAGACGCAAGTCGCTCCGAGCTGCTTCGCCAGCGCCTCGCCTTCCGGTACACGCCGGCCCGCGATCACAATTTTGGCACCTTCGGCAACGAAGACTTCCGCAGTCCGCAACCCGATCCCGCTTGTCGCGCCCGTGATCACCGCGACCTTGCCGTCCAGCCTGCCCATGGAATGTCCCTGTTTTCAAACCCCTTGACGCCAAATGGCGGACACCGATCGATGACGGCGCCGCGACAGTCGGCGCCGCAGCAGGCACTATTCCTGCCGACTCCCGACAAGGCAAGCTTTGCTTGCGCCGACGACATGCGTAACATTCCTGGCGACCGCTCGATTGTCGAACGCATATCGCGACCGGACTGCGCATGGGGAAGCTGATCGACGAATTCCGCAAGGGCTGGCAGGGCGTGGCGCCGCCATCGCTCGGCCTGAGCCTTGCGTTTGCGGTCGCCTGCCTGCTGGTTGCGACGCTGGCGCGCTGGGGTCTCGCCCATGTGCGGCCCGACGTCTATTTCACGCCGTACTTCCCGGCCGTGTTCTTTGCGGGCGCGTTCGGCGGCTTCCGCATCGGCATCATCACGGCGCTGGTCGGCGGCGTGCTCGGCGTCGTCGTGAATTTCGGCGATGCTTTTGCCGATCACGCGCGATTCGCCCTGCTGGCGCTCTATTGGGCGGTCTGCGCGCTCACCATCTGGGGCGTCGAGCACTATCGCTCGCTCCTCGTCGAGCAGCGCCGGATTTCCAGACGCCTGATCGAGGAAGAAGACTATCGCAAGCTGCTGGTCGACGAGCTCCAGCACCGGCTGAAGAACAAGCTGTCGACGGTGCATGCCGTGCTGCACCAGGTGCTGTACGACCAGCCGCAGATCTGGGCCCGGATCGATCCGAGGCTGCGGTCGCTGGCCACGACCGACGATTTGATCTCGCGGATCGACAAGGCGGGCTGCGACATCCGCGATCTCCTGATCGCCGAGCTCGGGCCGTATGGCCATGTCCGCTTCACGCTCAACGGCGAACGGCTGTTCCTGCGGCCGAAGCTTGCGGTCACGCTGTCATTGATGTTTCACGAGCTCGCCACCAACGCGGGCAAATATGGCGCGTTCTCCGCGCCGCGCGGATTGTTGCAGGTGTCATGGACTGTCAGCGACGACCGTCTGACCGTCACCTGGGATGAAACCGAGGGCCCGAGCGTCGACAAGGTCTCCGAGCCGGGTTTCGGCACCAAGCTGTTGAAGTCGGCGCTGTCGGCCTTCGACGGCAAGACCGAGGTCACTTATCTCAGGACCGGACTTCATTGCATCATGCAATGCCGTATCCCCAAAAGCGATTAGACACAGCGCAAACGAAACTCGATCGCGCGCTTTGCTCGCGGTTTCGCTGGGCGCGTTGACGCTCTGTTAATGACGATGGGCTGCGTGTCGCATCGCCGCAAGACACCACCGTATTTCTCCGGACCCCTTAACCGAACTTAAGAGGGAACCGCGCAAGATCGCGGCCATTACAAAGGCGCGCTGAAACAACAAGATTCATGACTTCTATGAACGGCAACAAATATTCCGGCGCGAGTGAAGCCGAACTCGGATTTCTCAAGGAAATCGTTAGAATGCTGCCTGCCGGCCTGACCGTGCAGGACGCGCAAGGCGAGCTTCTCCTGGTCAACGATGTTGCGGCCACCCAGCTCGGCATGGACGGCAGCCGTCCCTCGCGCGATCTCGCGCCGCGCCGGGAAGCCTGCCGGCAGGCCCTGAGCTCCGGCCAGGCGGTCGTCGCCGAGGAAGCGCTCCACGACGGAGCCGCACGCCAGGTGCTGCTGACCACCCATCGTCCGGTCCGCGTCGACGGACGCGAGCTGCTGATCTCGGCCTCCTCCGACATCACCGAGCAGAAGAATTTCGAGGACCAGCTGTTCCGCTCGGCCTATTTCGACGAGCTCACCGGCCTGCCCTCGCGGCGCGTGATCGAACATCGCGCCACCAGCCAGCTCGCCCAGGGTCGCGCTGGCGAGCGCTTTGCGCTCGCTTTTCTCGACGTCGACAATTTCAAGCACATCAACGACTATTACGGCCACGCCGTGGGCGACGCCCTGCTGGTCGAGCTGTCGAAGCGGCTCGGACGCGACTTGCGCGATTCGGACATGCTGTCGCGCATCTCCGGCGACGAATTCCTGCTGCTGCTGTCGCCGATCCAGAGCCAGGAGGAAGTCGCCGAGTTCATGCAATCGACGCTGGAGCGGCTGACGGCGCCGTTCTTTATCGACAATTCGGAAGTCTTCGCCTCCATCTCCGTCGGCATCAGCCTCTATCCCGATCACGGAAGCAACTTCGAGACACTGCGTCAGAACGCCGACATCGCGATGTACCGCATCAAGAATAACGGCAAGGGATCGGCGGCCTTCTTCGACTCCAGCATGGAGCGCGAGGCGCTGGCGCGGACGAAGATCGAGCAATCGCTGCGGCTCGCCATCCTCGAGAAGCGCTTCTGCTGCGCCTTCCAGTCCAAGGTCGACATCCGCACGCAGGACGTAAAGGGCATCGAGGCCCTGGTGCGGCTGCGCGACGACGAGGGCTTGATCCAGGCGCCCGGCTCGTTCATCAATCTTGCCGGCGAACTCGGGCTGATCGACGAGCTGACCCATCTCGTGCTCGCCGAGATCGTCAAGTCGATCGACCTGATCAACGAGACGTTCGGTGCGGAAGCGACCATCAGCATCAACGTCGCGGCCAAGCAGGCCGGCAACCCCGAATTCATGCGCAGCTTTGCGCAGGCGCTCAACGACACAGGCTTTCCGCAGCGCTTCATGATCGAGGTGACCGAAGACGCCTTCGTCGCCAAGAATCATTTCCAGGCCGAGATCCTGCCGATGTTCCGCAAGCTCGGCGTCGGTATCTCGATCGACGATTTCGGCACCGGCTATTCCTCGCTCTCGGCGCTGGCCGACATCACTGCGGACGAGATCAAGATCGACCGCTCCTTCATCACAGATATCCATAAGCGACCACGCAACCAGGGCATCTTGCGCGCGATCGAATCCCTGAGCGAAGCGCTCGGCATGACCGTGATTGCCGAAGGCATCGAATCCTACGAGGAGCTCGCCTATCTCCAGGCTGCGACCAAGATCCGTTACGCGCAGGGCTATTATTTCTCCCGGCCGATCTTCCTGGAGGAGCTGAAGCTGGCGACGCCAGCCTCCAGCGAAGCACGCGCCAGCGTCACAAACCGCTCGACGCAACAGAACCGGCAGGGCTATTCGCGCGCCGGCGGCTATCGACGGTAGGGTCCCAGACAACTGACATACAATGAGCACTCCCCGTCAGCCTGAGGTGCGTGGCCCACGATGCGTGCATCGTGGGTCGGGCCTCGAAGGATGAACGGCCGGGATGCAGCCGGGCCGTCGTCCTTCGAGGCTCGCACCTCAGGGGTAACGGTGGATAGATTGCGAACGGCTCAGCCTCCAATTCCCCCTTTGAAATTACGGGCCTTTTGGTGATAAGCAGGCGCACTTCCCCCGAGGTATGTCATGTCTGCCTCTTCGTCCTCGATCAGCGATCCCGCCTATCTCCGTGCGCGCGCGATGGAGACGCTGTTCGAGCGGCTGGAAAACCTCTGCGAGGGCGCGATCGCGATCGACCGCGGCGGGCGGGTCGTCTATGTCAACGAAAAATATCTCGCCTCCCTCGGCCTCAAGCGCACCAGTGAAGCGATCGGCCGGCCGATCGAGGAGGTCATTCCGAACAGCCTGATGCGGAAGGTGGCCGAGACCGGCGAGCCGATCCTGCTCGACATCATGGAGCTCGGCGGCGAGCAGCTCGTCGTCACCCGCATGCCGATCGAGGACGAGAACGGCAAGGTGATCGGCGCGATCGGCTTCGTGCTCTACGACCACCTCGAAAGCCTCAAGCCGTTGCTCGCCCGCGTGGCCCAGCTCGAGAGCGATCTGCGGCTGGCGCGGCGGCAATTGTCCAACCCCCGTGCGGCGCGCTTCACCTTCGCCGACTACGTCGGTACGACGCCGGGAATCGCGCAGGCCAAGGAGCTTGCAAGCCGCGCCGCGCGGCAGAGCGTCACGGTGCTCCTCACCGGCGAGACCGGAACCGGCAAGGAGATGCTGGCCCAGGCGATTCACAACGCCTCGTCCCGCGCGGAAAAGCCGTTCGTCAGCGTCAATGTCGCCGCGGTCCCCGACACGCTGATCGAATCGGAATTTTTCGGCACCGCACCGGGCGCCTATACCGGCGCCGACCGCAGGGGGCGCGAGGGCAAGTTCCGCATCGCGGACGGCGGCACGCTGTTCCTCGACGAAATCGGCGAGATGCCGCTGCAATTGCAGGCCAAGCTGCTGCGTGTGCTGCAGGAGCGCGAGATCGAGCCGCTCGGCTCGGACAAGATCTCCAAGGTCGACCTACGCGTGATCGCCGCCACCAATGTGGACCTGCGCAAGCGCGTCAGCGACGGCGCCTTCCGGCCCGACCTCTATTATCGTCTCAACGTCCTCTCGATCGATCTGCCGCCGCTGCGCCACTGCCTCGATGATCTCCCCGACATCTGCGCCCGGCTGCTCGAGGACATCAGCGCATCCGGCGATTACGTCAACGCCAGGATCACGCCGAGCGCGCTCGCCGCGCTCGCGCGCTACGACTGGCCGGGCAACGTCCGCGAGCTCCGCAACATCCTGGAGCGCGCGCTGATCCTCAGCGATTCCGGACGGCTGACCGGCGACGATGTCGCCCGCATCCTCCCCGTCGGCACCGAAGTGAGGCCCGCAGCGCCGGCGCGTCCGGGCGGGCTCGTAGTGCCCTATGCCGAAGCCGAGGCCGAGTTCGAGAAGCACACGCTCGAACAGGCGCTCGCCGCCAGCAACGGCCAGATCTCCGAGGCCGCCAGGATGCTGCGGATCTCGCGCGCGACCTTCTACAAGAAGCTCGCCAAGTTCGGCTTGGCCGCGGGACCGGCCTCCGTCTGAGTTTCGAGACACGGAATTGTCCGGAGTCTCGGATTCCTGACACGGTGCATCGCGGCTCCTCCCGGGCGCGAATGCGGGAATTGCCGTCTTTTCAGCCATTTTGCGCAAACCGACCGCATCTGGCGCGGACCTTGCTCTTCGCTTTGCACAATGACGCATGCTGCACATGCGCATTCGCAACCAGGGAGGATGCAAGATGAGTGAAGCGATCACGGTCCATCAGCTTCAGGCCAAACAGCCCTCGCACGTCACGGTCGCCACCGCGAGCCTGATCGGCACGGCCATCGAGTGGTATGATTTCTTCCTCTACGGCACCGCCGCGGCGCTGATCTTCAACAAGCTGTTCTTTCCCAACTTCGACCCGATGATGGGAACGCTGCTGGCGTTCGCGACCTATGCGCTCGGCTTCATCGCGCGCCCGCTCGGCGGCGTCGTATTCGGCCATTACGGCGACAAGATCGGCCGCAAGACCATGCTTTATCTGACCTTGCTGATCATGGGTGCGGCGACCGCGGCGATCGGATTCCTGCCGACCTACGAGACCGCCGGCATCTGGGCCGCGATCCTGCTCGTCACCTGCCGCCTGGTCCAGGGCTTCGGCCTCGGCGGCGAATGGGGCGGCGCGGTGCTGATGGCGGTCGAGCATGCGCCCGCGGACAAGAAAGGCTTTTACGGAAGCTGGCCGCAACTCGGCGCACCGCTCGGCCTCGTGCTCGGCACGCTGGTGTTCTCGGTGGTGTCCTCGATGCTGACCGACGCGCAGCTCTTGGCCTGGGGCTGGCGCATCCCGTTCCTGTTCTCGATCGCGCTGGTGCTCGTGGGCCTGTGGATCCGCTTCACCATCGCGGAATCGCCGGAGTTCCAGAAGGTCAAGGACAGCAAGCAGGACGTCAAGATGCCGATCATCGAGGCGATCCGGATGTATCCCAAGAACATCCTGCTGGCGATGGGCGCGCGCTTTGCCGAAAACGGCTTCTTCTACATCTACGCCACCTTCGTGCTCGCCTACGCGACGCAGTCGCTCGGCATGAACAGGCAGGACATGCTCAACGGCGTGCTGATCGGCGCGGCGATCGAGACCTTCACCATTCCGGCCTTCGGTGCGCTCTCCGACCGCGTCGGGCGGCGACCAATCTACATTTTTGGCGCGGTGTTCTCGGCACTGATGTCGTTCCCGCTGTTCATGCTGCTGGCGACCAGGAATCCGCAATATGCCTGGATCGCGATCGTGCTCGGCCTCGCCATCGGTCATGCCGCCATGTACGGCCCGCAGGCGAGCTTCCTGTCGGAACTGTTCGGCACCAAGGTCCGCTACAGCGGCGTCTCGCTCGGCTACAACCTCGCCTCGATCTTCGCCGGCGCGCTGTCGCCGCTGATCGCGACGGGCCTGATGACGGCCTACGCGCCAGCAACCTGGCCGATCTCGCTGTACATGATCGCGCTGGCGATCATCACCATCGTGTCGGTCTACTTCGCCACCGAAACACGCAAGATAGTTCAGGCCTGAACGTCCCGACGATGCCTTCTGTCGCGAGGAGCAAGCTTTCCAGGGCTGCTCCTCGCGATAGGGGCAATACACAGCAACAACGGCATGCGGTCGAAGAGATCGGGAGGAACGCCGTGAGCCATCACCCAGCTCTGCCTTACCTGCGCAATTCCGAGAAAGGCAAGGTCGTCACGGCGGCCGAAGCGGTCATGCTGATCCGCGACGGCGACACGGTGGCGACCGGCGGCTTCGTCGGCATCGGCTTTGCCGAGGAGATCGCGGTCGCGCTGGAGGAGCTCTATCTCGCCAACGAGGGCGATGCGCCCTACACGCAGGGCAAGCCGCGCAACCTCGCACTGGTCTATGCCGCGGGCCAGGGCGACGGCAAGCATCGCGGCCTCAATCATTTCGCCCATGAAGGCCTGGTGCGCCGCGTGATTGGCGGCCATTGGGGCCTTGCACCGAAATTACAGCAGCTCGCGATCGCCAACCAGATCGAGGCCTACAACCTGCCCCAAGGCGTTATCACGCATCTGTTCCGCGACATCGCCGCGCATCGTCCGGCACATATCACCCGCGTCGGCATCGGCACGTTCGTCGATCCCAGGCACGGCGGCGGCAAGCTGAACGCTCGCACCACCGAAGAGCTTGTGGAGCTGATCACGATCGGCGGCGAGGAGTGCCTGCTCTACAAGGCGTTTCCGATCGACATCGGGATCATCCGCGCCACCACCGGCGATCCCGACGGCAACCTCACCATGGAGAAGGAGGCGCTGACGCTGGAGGCGCTCGCCATCGCGATGGCCGCGCATAATTCCGGCGGCATCGTCATCGCCCAGGTCGAACGCGTGGCCGAGGGCGGCAGTCTCAATCCGCGCCAGGTCAAGATTCCCGGCATTCTCGTCGATTGTGTCGTCGTGGCGAAGCCGGAGAACCATTGGCAGACCTTTGGCACGCAGTACAATCCGGCCTTCTCGAGCGAGATCCGCGTCCGCGCCGCCTCACTGCCGGTGATGCCGGTCAGCGAGCGCAAGATCATCGCCCGGCGCGCCGCCCTCGAGCTCAAGGCCAACAGCGTCGTCAATCTCGGCATCGGCATGCCCGAGGGGATCGCCTCGGTCGCCAATGAGGAGCGGATCATCGACCTCATCACGCTGACGGCGGAGCCGGGCGTGATCGGCGGCATCCCCGCGAGCGGCATCGATTTTGGCGCGGCGATCAACACGCAGGCGGTGATCGACCAGCCGTATCAGTTCGACTTCTACGACGGCGGCGGTCTCGACGCCGCCTTCCTCGGTCTCGCCCAGGTGGACCGCGCCGGCAATCTCAATGTCAGCAAGTTCGGCCCGAAGCTTGCGGGTGCCGGCGGCTTCATCAACATCAGCCAGAATGCCAAAGAGGTCGTGTTCGTCGGCACGTTCGGCGCGGGCAAGCAGCGCATTGCGGTGAATGACGGGAAACTCGTCATCCTCAATGAGGCGACATCACGCAAATTCGTCGACAAGGTCGAACACGTCACCTTCAGCGGCCCGTTTGCCGCCGCGCGGCGGCAACGCACGCTGTATGTCACCGAACGCTGTGTGTTCGAGCTGCGGCCTGACGGACTCGAGCTCACCGAGGTCGCGCCCGGCATCGACATCGAGCGCGATATCCTGCGCCTGATGGATTTCAAGCCGCTGATCCCGCGCGATCCCGCAGCGATGGACGACCGCATCTTCCGCGACGGCCTCATGGACCTGCGCGAGCGCCTGCTCACCATCCCGCTCGACCAACGCTTCACGCTGGACGAGCAGCAGAACCTGTTCTTCGTCAACCTGGAACGCTATCCGCTGCGCAGCAGGTGCGAGATCGACACCATCGCGGCCATCGTCGAGGCGAGGCTCGCCCCGCTCGGCCGCCGGGTCTACGCCATCGTCAATTATGACAATTTTTCCATCCTGCCGGAGCTGATGGACGAATATTCGGCGATGGTGCGCAGCCTCGTCGATCGCTTCTATTCCGGCGTGTCGCGCTACACCACGTCGGGCTTCCTGCGCATCAAGCTCGGCGAAGCCCTGGAGAAGCGCGGCGTTGCGCCGCATATCTTCGAGAGCCCGGACGAGGCGCGGTCGGACTGGCGTCAGGTCGAGGGCGTTAAGCTCAGCCGGAAGGTTTAATTGCAATGTTCGTACCGTTGTGCAAATCGCTATTGCCGAGAGGCTTTAAATCGGGAGGGACCATCGTGCGTCGTTCACTCATCATAACAACAACCATCCTCGCCATCGCCGCGGGCACCTCCGCAAAGGCCGACGATCTCAAGGTCGCGCTGATCTACGGCAAGACCGGCCCGCTCGAGGCCTATGCCAAGCAGACCGAGACCGGCCTGCAAATGGGTTTTGAATACGCCACCAAGGGCACCATGACGCTCGACGGTCGCAAGATCGTCGTCATCACCAAGGACGACCAGGGCAAGCCGGATCTCTCCAAGGCCGCGCTCGCGGAAGCCTATCAGGACGACAAGGCCGACATCGCGATCGGCACGACCTCGTCGGCCGCGGCACTCGCGATCCTGCCCGTCGCCGAGGAGAACAAGAAGATCCTGATCGTCGAGCCCGCGGTCGCGGATCAGATTACCGGCGAGAAGTGGAATCGCTACATCTTCCGCACCGCGCGCAACTCGTCGCAGGACGCGATCTCCAACGCAGTCGCGATCGGCAAGCAGGGCGTCACCGTGGCGACGCTGGCGCAGGATTACGCGTTCGGCCGCGACGGCGTCGCCGCCTTCAAGGAGGCGCTCGCCAAGACCGGCGCGACGCTCGCCGCCGAGGAATATGCCCCGACCTCCACTACCGACTTCACGGCGGTCGGCCAGCGCCTGTTCGACGCGCTGAAGGACAAGCCGGGCCGCAAGGTGATCTGGGTGATCTGGGCCGGCGCCGGCAATCCCCTGGCAAAGCTCCAGGACATGGATCCGAAGCGCTACGGCATCGAACTGTCCACCGGCGGCAACATCCTGCCGGCGCTCGCCGCCTACAAGGGCCTGCCCGGCATGGAAGGCGCGACATACTATTTCTATGCGATCCCGAAGAATCCGGTGAACGACTGGTTGGTCGCCGAGCATCAGAAGCGCTTCAATGCGCCGCCGGACTTCTTCACCGCGGGTGGCTTCGCCGCCGCGATGTCCGTCGTCGCCGCCGTCACCAAGGCGAAGTCGACCGACACCGAGAAGCTCATCACCGCCATGGAAGGCCTGGAGTTCGACACGCCGAAGGGCAAGATGATGTTCCGCAAGGAGGACCATCAGGCGCTCCAGAGCATGTATCACTTCAAGGTCAAGGTCGATCCGAACGTCGCCTGGGCTGTGCTCGAGCCGGTGCGCGAGCTGAAGATCGAGGACATGGACGTTCCGGTCCGCAACAAGCGGTAGGTGCTTCTTCACCTCTCCCGCTTGCGGGAGAGGCCGGGAGAGGGCTTTATCCTCTTGGGGTTCTCGATTGCTGAGACACCCTCTCCCCGACCCTCCCCCGCAAGCGGGGGAGGGGGTGCAGCGTGATCGCGGAAACATCTTCCTCTCATCATTCGCCAGATTTCCCATGACGCTGACCCTCGAAACCCGCGACCTCACCATCCGCTTCGGCGGTCATGTCGCAGTCAACAGCGTCACCTGCAGCTTCCGCCCCGGCGAGCTCACCGCGATCGTCGGCCCGAACGGCGCCGGCAAGACCACTTATTTCAACCTGATCTCGGGCCAGCTCCGCGCATCGAGCGGCAGCATCCTGTTCGACGGCATAGACATCACCCAGCACTCGGCGCCGATGCGGACGCGCGCAGGCCTGGGGCGCGCCTTCCAGCTCACCAATCTCTTTCCGAACCTCTCGGTGGAGGAAAACGTCCGCCTCGCCGTGCAGGCTGCTGGTGGCACGCATTACGACATGCTGCGGCCCTGGATGGTCCGCGGTGACCTGATCGCCCGCGCCGATGCGATTCTGGATCAGGTCGCGCTCGGCGGCCGCCGCGGCGTGGCCGCAACCGCACTGTCGCATGGCGACCAGCGCAAGCTCGAGGTCGCGCTGATGATCGCGCTCGAGCCGAAGGTGTTCATGTTCGACGAGCCGACCGCAGGCATGAGCATCGACGAGGTGCCGGTCGTGTTGAACCTGATCGCGCAGCTCAAGCAGGACAAGAGCAAGATCATTCTCCTGGTCGAGCACAAGATGGACGTCGTCCGTTCGCTCGCCGACCGCATCATCGTGCTGCATAACGGGCAACTTGTTGCGGATGGTCCGCCGGCCGAGGTGATTGCGTCACCGATCGTGCAGGAAGCCTATCTGGGCGTCGCACCCAAAAAAGCTGCAGGGAGCGCAGCATGACCGATCTGTTAAAGCTCTCCGGCGTGCACACCCATATCGGCCGCTATCACATTCTCCAGGGCATCGATCTCGCTGTCGCGCAGGGGCAGACCACGATGCTGCTCGGCCGCAACGGCGCGGGCAAGACCACGACATTGCGCACCGTCATGGGCCTCTGGCAGGCCTCCTCCGGCGAGATCAGCCTCGCCGGCGAGCGCATCGAGAGCCGTGCGACGCCCGACATCGCGCGGCTCGGCGTCGGCTACGTGCCGGAGAGCATGGCGGTGTTTTCCGACCTCACGGTGAAGGAAAATCTGGTGCTGGCGGCGCGCGACGGACCGCTCGACGACGCCAAGCTCGACTGGATTTTTGGCTTCTTCCCCGCGCTACGCCGGTTCTGGCTGTCGCGCGCGGGAAGTCTCTCGGGCGGACAGAAGCAGATGTTGTCCATCGCCCGCGCCATCGTCGAACCGCGCAAGCTCTTGCTGATCGACGAGCCGACCAAGGGGCTGGCTCCGGCGATCGTGATGGCGCTGATCGAGTGCCTGAAGGAGATCAAGCGTAAGGGCGCCACCATCCTGCTGGTCGAGCAGAATTTCTTTGCCGCCCGCGAGCTCGGCGACAACGTGCTCGTGATGGACAACGGCACCATCGTCCATCGCGGCGAGATGGCGGCGCTCGCCGCCGACGTGCCGTTGCAGGAGCGGCTGCTCGGCCTGAGCCTGGAGGCGCATCAGTGACTGAACTCGCCGCAACCGATCCGCTGCCGAAGCCGAAGCGCGACATCGCGCCGATCCTGCTGCCGGTCGCGGTCGCTCTCGTGATGATCCCGCTGATCGGCTCCCCCAGCACATGGCTGACGCTGACGGCCGCGAGCCTCGCGATGGGCATGATGATCTTCATCATGGCCTCCGGGCTCACACTCGTGTTTGGCCTGATGGACGTGCTCAATTTCGGCCATGGCGCCTTCATCGCGGTCGGCGCCTATGTCGCAACCCTGGTGCTGGCGCCGTTCGCAGCCTCGCTTCAGGCGGATTCGCTGTGGATGAACCTCGCGGTGCTGGCGCCGGCGGCATTGCTGTCGATGGCGGTCTCCGGCGCGCTCGGCCTGATCGTTGAGCGTGTGCTGATCCTGCCCGTCTACGGCCAGCATCTGAAGCAGATCCTGATGACGACGGGCGGCCTGATCGTCGCCGAGCAGACGCTCTATGCGGTGTGGGGGCCGCAGATCATCCCGACGCCGCTGCCGACGTCGCTGCGCGGCTCCTTCATCCTCGGCGACGTCGCGATCGCGAAATACCGCGTGCTGGCGATGCTGATCGGCCTCGTCGTCTTCATCGCGATCCAGCTCGTGCTCAACCGGACCAAGCTCGGGCTTCTGATCCGCGCCGGCGTCGAGAACCGCGAGATGGTCGAGGCGCTCGGCTATCGCATCCGCCGCCTGTTCCTCGGCGTGTTCATGACGGGATCGGCGCTGGCCGGCCTCGGCGGCGTGATGTGGGCGCTGTATCGCGAGCAGGTCCACGCCTCCATGAGCGACGACCTCACCGTCTTGATCTTCATCGTCGTCATCATCGGCGGCCTCGGCTCGATCGGCGGCTGCTTCATCGGCGCGATCCTGGTGGCGATGATCGCCAATTACGGCGGCTTCCTGGTGCCGAAACTCGCCCTCGTCTCCAACATCCTGCTGATGGTCGCCATTCTGATGTGGCGGCCGCGCGGCCTCTATGCGGTGACCAGCCGATGATGATTCTGTCGGGCGATCCACCGCGCAGCCGCGTGCTCACGCTCGTTCTCGTCCTCATCATCCTGGCGCTGGCGCTAACGCCGTTCCTGTTCCCGGGCGCCAAGGCGCTGAACGTCGCGGCCAAGATCTGCGTCTTCGCCGCGCTGGTCGCGTCCTACGACCTGCTGCTCGGCTATACCGGCTCGGTGTCGTTCGCACACACCATGTTCTACGGGATCGGCAGCTACGCGATCGCGATCGCGCTGTACGGGATGGGTCCGAATTGGGGCGCGGTCGCAACCGGCATCGTCGTCGGCCTGCCGCTGGCCGCGCTGCTTGCGCTCGCGATCGGACTGTTCTCGCTGCGGGTCGCCGCGATCTTCTTTGCCATGATCACGCTCGCGGTCGCATCCGCCTTCCAGGTGCTGGCCTCGCAGCTCTCCTGGTTGACCGGTGGCGAGGACGGCCGCAGCTTTCAACTGCCGGAGCTGCTGCGCCCCGGCACGGTGCTGATCTCCAGGAACGTGCTCGGATTCGAGGTCAACGGCCGCATCCTGACCTATTATCTGGTGTTCGCCGTCTCGGCCCTGATGATCCTCGCTTTGCTGCGGGTGGTGAACTCGCCGTTCGGGCGCGTGTTGCAGGCCATCCGCGAAAACCGCTTCCGCGCCGAGGCGCTCGGCTTCCGCACCGTCTTCCACCTGACCTACGCCAACTGCCTCGCCGCACTGGTGGCCGCCGGCGCCGGCATTCTCAATGCGCTGTGGCTGCGCTATGCCGGCCCTGATACCTCGCTCAGTTTCTCGATCATGCTGGACATTCTCCTGATGGTCGTGATCGGCGGCATGGGCACGATCTACGGTGCGATCATTGGCGCCACCATCTTCATCCTCGCCCAGAACTATTTGCAGTCGCTGATGGGCGTCGCCTCCAAGGCGGCGTCTGAAGCCGGCCTGCCGCTGTTGCCGGGGCTGTTGCATCCCGACCGCTGGCTGCTGTGGCTCGGGCTGCTCTTCATCGCCAGCGTCTACTTCTTTCCGACCGGCGTCGTCGGACGGCTGCGCAATGGCGGTGGCGACAAGAGCGCGGGCACCTCGCATTAACGCGCGGTTAGTGATGCAGCGCAGCGGCTCGCTGGACCTGCCTGTGATCGCGCAACGAGTTAATGCTTAGGTAACTGGCTTTCCTAAGGTTTGCGCCATTTGTGCGGTGTATTCCTGTCCTTCCAGGGAGGGGGAATGCGCCAGGTCTTGTCAGGGGTCGCAGCCGGAATGTCCCTAGCCGCGAAGAACGGCTGGGAGGCAGCGATTCGCCGCGGACCGGTGCTGTGGCTGACCCTGTGCGGCGTGTTGCTGGTCGCAGGGATCTTCGCCGTGACCGCCATGGCCGTCGGCGAATTTCGCGAACGTACCCTGGCCAACCGCGAGCGCGAGCTGGAAAACACGGTGCAGCTGATCGCGCGGCACTTCGATCAGCAATTTGAAGATTCCGACGTTGTCGCCGCCGATGTGATCGGGCAGATGAACCTGCCGGAGATCAGTTCGGCCGCGATGTTCCGCGAGCGCATGTCCGCACCTGCCACGAACCAGATGCTGCGCAGCAAGACCAGCTCCGTGTCTTATCTCGGCGACATCGCGATCTACGATGCCGACGGCGAACTGATCAACTGGTCGCGGGCCCAGCCGTTGCCCAAGATCAACGTCTCCTCGCGCGCCTACTTTCAGACGTTCAAATCGAATCCGATGGCCGAACCGGTGGCGCTGGAGTCAGTCCGCAGCTTCATCATCGGGAAATGGACCACGATCGTCGCGCGTCGACTGAACGGCGCGGACGGCAGCTTCTTCGGCGCGATGGTCCGCCGGATCGATCCGGACAACTACCAGAACTATTTCGCCTCCGTTGCGCTTGCCGAGGGCACGGCGATCTCGCTGTTCGACCGCGAAGGCAAGATGCTGGCGCGCTACCCGCATGTCGAAGGGCTGATCGGCAGGAACTTCAAGGACGCGCCGCTGATGCGCAAGATGCTGACAGAGGGTGGCCGGCACACCCTGCGCGTCAAGGGTCCGATCGACGGCGAGGATCGCCTCGGCTCGGCGGCCTCGCTTTCGCATTTCCCGCTGGTCATCGTCGCGACCAACACCACGAGCGCCGCGCTGGCCGACTGGCGGCAGCAGACCGGTTTCATGGTCACCACCGCCGCGCTTTCGGCCACCGTGATTGCGCTGATTCTGTTCTTGATCGTTCGCCAGATCAACCGGCAGAACCGCGAGGCGCAGCAACGGCTGGAAGCGGAGCGGAGGCGGCTCGACACCGCCTTGAACAACATGTCGCAAGGGCTGATCCTGTACGACGCCGCCGGATACATCGTCACCTGCAACCGCCGCTACGCCGACATGTTCGACCTCTCGCATGACGTCATCAAGCCCGGCTGCCACATCCATGAGGCGATGCACCACCGCAAGGAGCGCGGCGCGTTCGGCGGCGACGTCGAGGCGTTTTGCGCCGACGTGATGCGGATCGTCGCCGAAGGCACGGTCTCCACCAGGATTCACGAGCTGCCCAACGGCCGCGCTTTCCAGGTCATCAACACTCCGCTCGCGCAGGGCGGATGGGTGGCAACAATCGAAGACATCACCGAGCGTCGCAATCTGGAGCAGGAACGCGACCGCAACTACATGTTCCTGCGCGAGATCATCGATCACATCCCGTCGCAGATCACGGTGAAGGATGCTCGAACGCGGCAATATCTGTTGGTCAACCGGACCGCCGAAGAGCAATTCGGCCAATCGAGTGAAGACATCGTTGGCAAGACCCCCTTCGACATGTACCCGGATGCCTCCGCCAGGGTTGTCACCGACGACGACAGCAAGGCGCTGCAGGCGGCCAAGGGATTGTTCAAGGACGAACATGCCTGGCAGAGCCAGGCCAAGGGGCTGCGCTACATCACCTCGACCCGGATCGGAATCCGCGACAAGTCCGGCGAGCCGCGCTACCTCATCAATGTCGTCGAGGATGTCACCGAACGGCGGCGCGCCGACGAGAAGATCGCGCACATGGCGCATTACGACGCGCTCACCGACCTGCCGAACCGGGTGCTGTTCCGCGAGCAGATCGAGCGCGAGCTGGAGACGGTCGGCGGCGGCGGTCAATTCGCGGTGCTCTATATCGACGTCGACGAGTTCAAGGGCATCAACGATTCGCTCGGTCATCACGTCGGTGACGAGCTGCTGAAGGCGATCGCAAGCCGCATCCGCGGCTGCCTCGGGCAAGGCGACCTGATCGCGCGGCTCGGCGGCGACGAATTCGCGGTGATCCAGTCCGGGATCGAATCGTCCGCCGACGTGGTGTCGTTCGTGACCCGAATCTACGAGGCGATCCGCCGGCCCTATCACTGCTTCGGGCATCAGCTCTCCACCGACGCAAGCATCGGCATCGCGCTGGCTCCGCAGGACGGTACCGATCTCGACCAGCTCATCAAGAATGCCGACCTCGCGATGTACCGCGCCAAGGCCGAAGGACGCCGTACCCACCGCTTCTTCGAGCCGGAGATGGATGCGAGCGCCAAGGCGCGCCTGTCCCTGGAGCAGGATCTGCGCCAGGCCCTGATGAACGGCGGTTTCGAGATTCACTATCAGCCGCTGGTCGATCTGCGCAGCAACGAGGTCGCCGGCTGCGAGGCGCTGCTGCGCTGGCAGCATCCCGAGCGCGGCATGGTGTCGCCGGCGGAGTTCATCCCGATTGCCGAGGACACCGGCCTGATCAACGAGCTCGGCGACTGGGTGCTGCGCGTGGCCTGCAACGAGGCCGCGACCTGGCCGGCGCATGTGCGTGTCGCGGTCAACGTCTCGCCGGTGCAGCTCAAATGCGACACGCTGGCGCTACGGATCGCCGGCGCGCTCGCCGCTTCCGGGCTCGTCCCGGCTCGAGCTCGAGATCACCGAGGCTGTGCTGATCCGCGACGACGAGGCGGCGCTCTCGATCTTGCACCAGCTCCGCGCGATCGGCGTGCGCATCGCGCTCGACGATTTCGGCACCGGCTACTCCTCGCTGAGCTATCTGAAGCGCTTCCCGTTCGACAAGATCAAGATCGACCGCTGCTTCGTCGCCGATATCGCGGAGACGAGCGGCGCGCCCGTGATCGTGCAGGCGGTGGTGAACATCGCCGCCGCCAGCAACATGACCACAGTCGCGGAGGGTGTCGAGACCGAGGCGCAGCGCGAGATGCTGCGCGCGCTCGGCTGCACGCAGATGCAGGGCTACCTGTTCAGCCGGCCAAAGCCGGCCAGCGAGGTGCGAAAACTGTTCGGCCCGGGCAATGCCGTACCGGTGGCGGCGGTGGCCTGATGGCGAAGTCAGCCAAAACTCCAGGCAAGACTTCACCCAAAGCCGTCGACGTTGCGGATTCCTATGCCGTGCGGCTGATGCAGCATCTGGTGGTGCCGACCTTCGTGATCGACCCGAAGCGCCGCGTCGTGATCTGGAACAGAGCCTGCGAGCGGCTGACCGGCGTTGCCGCCTCGGAGGTGATCGGCACCAATAAGCACTGGCAGGCTTTCTACGAGACCAGGCGCCCTTGTCTCGCCGACCTCGTGGCGCTCGACCGCCCGGAGCAGTTGCCGGAGTTCTACTCGGAATATGCCGCGCGCGGCCATAACGGGCTCGGCTTCAGCGCCGAGAATTGGTGCGTGATGCCGAAGCTCGGCAGCCAGCTCTATCTCGCCATCGACGCCGGCCCGATCCACGACGAAGCCGGGCATCTGATCGCGGTGGTGGAGACGCTGCGCGACCTCACCGACCAGAAGCGCGCCGAGATGGCGCTGAAGGAGCTTGCCACCAAGGACGGGCTGACCGGCCTGTCGAACCGCCGCGCGTTCGACCAGATGCTGATGAGCGAATGGGAGCGCGCCCAGCGGACGCAGAAGCCGATGGCGCTGCTGTTCGTCGACGTCGACCATTTCAAGCTGTTCAACGACCGCCACGGCCACCAGAGCGGCGACGAATGCCTGCGTGCGGTCGCTTCCGTCGTCAGCCGCCACGCCGTGCGCCCGCTCGATCTTGCCAGCCGCTATGGCGGCGAGGAATTCGCGCTGATCCTGCCGGACCTGGATGGCGATGCCGCCTGCACCATCGCCGACGAGATCCGCTGCGCCGTCATGGCCCTGCGGATCGCCCATGGCGCCATCGGGGCCGGCGACCACGTCACCCTCAGCGTCGGCGTCGCCAGCCATATTCCGGGCGAAGCCGACGGCAGCCCCGACCGGCTGCTCGGTGCGGCCGACGAGGCGCTCTATGCGGCCAAACGGCTCGGCCGCAACCGCGTCATCTGCGCCGAACGCATTCTCGCCGAGTTCGCCGGCCTCGGCCGCGATCCCACGGTGGTTCCGGTCCCTTTCCGGCGTAAAATGGCCTAGCGCAACGCGGCGAGAAGCGGTTGCCCGCCCCCCGCCAATCGGCTAAACGAAGCCCACTGCACCCGTAGCTCAGCTGGATAGAGCGTTGCCCTCCGAAGGCAAAGGTCACACGTTCGAATCGTGTCGGGTGCGCCACTGCTAAGCCGGATGTATCAACGTCTTATCACGTTGACGGTAGTTTCTCAAAAGCTCCTCAGAACAGCGCTGGTCACAACAGAGGAGCTTTTTCAATGACAACGCTACGGTTTCGCAATGACAAGTGGCAGGTTCAAGTCCGCCGTGTCTTTGATTAATGGCAGTGAGTTTGTTCGCTGTAACCCCGCCTGAAGACTACTTGCCTTCCGGCGGCTGATTGCACGAGCGGCGTAAGCTCGTCGCGACCAGGCGCTGCTCGACCTACCGGCACTTCTGACAGACCAACCGCCCGACGAGATCGTGCCCCCATGTGGTCGGGACGTGAGGCAGCGCGGGAGATCAACATCGCGCGGCGTCGGGCAGCGCCGTGCACCTAATCTTCCGCCATGGGAAGCTGCCTATGCCGGGCGGCTTTGGCGTTAGGGAGCGATCTCACTCTCGGTATCGATCTTCCGTTGCCTGCGGCGCTCGTCCATTTCAGCAATTCTTCGGAGTATCTCCGCCCGCTCCTCAGTCTCTTCTTCTTCAATGAACGCCTTGAACATCCGGACCATCGAGCCGTTGTGCGTCTCAAAGAATAACTGAGCAATCTCCCGTCGGCTCAGTTCGACATGCATCAGGTACGTTCCACCGAGGCGAACCTCAGTGCCGGTCGAAATGCGCACCGATGTCCTGCGACGGTCTTCGGGGTTCAAGACTTTCTTGTAGAGCTTGCGGAGTGAGAAATTCCCCTCGGGAACTTCGGCTTCGAGCAACGACGCGTTCATGACTTCGGTCTCGCCAAGGTCTCGCGACCAGCCGCGTACTGCTATACGCATATTATGATACTTTCGTGATTAAGAATATACAATTGATATACTCACATCATATATGGATGTCAACGCAATTAATATATTCTAAGAGGCCTTTTGTTCGTCATTCAGACCTCGTGACGAAATCTTTCCGAGCTCCGCATAAAAATATTTGCAGCTCCGAATTTTTTATATCCGAGCTCTTGTATTCGACGCCGAGCTGTGGCCTAAGGAAATCACGAGCTCGGGGAAATCAATGAGCGAGCTGTTCGCTCAAGCCCAAGCGAGCTCGAAACGGAGAACTAAGATGATCGCGATGTTCGAAGGTTTGGAAATCCGGGTTCCAGCGATGCGTGGCAAGATGGGCACCCGAACTTATTACTCGGTGCTCATGCCTATGAGCGGCGTACCCCAGTTCTTCAAGTTCACGAACTGGGCGGGCATCAGCCCGGAGGATCGCGAGCAGCGTGTCCTTAATGACAAACGCGTCCCCGACCTGGCCGGGTACATCACTGAAAACGAGGAGGATTATCTCTTCTCGTCTATCACGGCGTCCTACAAGTCGGAGCCGCGTTTTGAGCCTTATGTTGAGGGCTCCAATATCGGAATGCTCATCCTTCAGCTCGGCGACGAGTTCATCATCAATGACGGCCAGCATCGTTGCGCCGGCATTGCGCGCGCGCTCGAACACGGTGTCCCGATTACCAAGGACACCATCTCGGTCCTCCTGTTTCCGTGGGAAAGTACCGAGCGGGTGCAGCAGATGTTCTCTGACTTGAACCGCTTCGTGCAGAAGACGTCGAAGTCTCTCGACATCCTCTATGACAAGCGTGACGAACGCGCGGCCGCGACGCTCGCTATGATTGACCGGCTGTTGGTGTTCAAGGACCTTACGGACAAGGAGAGCATCTCGCTCGGTGTCAAATCTACCAAGCTGTTCACTTTGGCCGCGCTCTACGACGCTAACGTCGAACTGCTCAAGGGGCGCGAGAAGAACGACACCGATGCCAACATCGAGTTGCTGGTGACCTACTGGAAGGCCGTGGCGCAACATATGCCTGATTGGACCAAGGTCCTGAAGGGTCAGAAACTCGCGCTTGAACTGCGGCAGGAAAAGATCTCCTCGCATTCCACGGTGCTGCGTGCATTGGGAGGCCTTGGTCTCGACCTTGTGAACAATGAGGGCTGGCAGCAAAAGCTTGCCGCGCTTGAGGCAATCGACTGGAGCAAGAAAAACCCTGAGTGGGAGGGCGTATGTATGTCCGTCAATTCGGTTCTTTCGAACCGCCAGTCGCGTGCCGCAACAAAGGCCTTCATCAAGGCCAAGTTGGGCATGGTCTTGAGCGAAAGCGAGGCACGCTCGTTGCCGCAGGCAGCGGTTGCCGCCGAATAATCGGCTGGGTCATATCGTACTGGAGAGGGCGGCTTCGGCCGCCCTTTTTTGACCCGCTGCCTCCTGATCACGGCGACGCGAGCATAGCACCACTCGCCCAAGATATTAGGTGTCTGGCAAAGTAGCCTCCGGCAGACCCCAAAGAACCGGCCAGACAGCCCTCCGAAGGCAAAGGTCACACGTTCGAATCGTGTCGGGTGCGCCAGTCTCTTCCAGTGTGCGCTGGAAGCATCCTCGCCCGAATTGTCATTGTTACCGCTCGCGCTGGAGTCGTCGCCTGCTCAGCCGGGCACGCGCTTACGTCAGCATCGAGATGATCGTCTGGATCTGGTCGGAAGCCGACGTCACCAGTCCGTCGTATGACGTCTGGCCGTGCGCTGCGGCCTTCAGGATGCATTCGGCTACGGCCGCCTTCAGGCCGAAGACCGACTGATGCGCCGGTACGCTCGCCATCACGGTCTCCAGTGCCTGACGCATCGTGTGAACGAGCTCGGAGCTGTATTGCATGTGCTGTCCTCCGCGGGCTCATATTAGGTCGCCTGCCCATGCTTGCCACTCACAAGCCTGAGACTACCCTGTGAATCACACGGCACCTCGCGCTTCTCATCGTTCAATTGTATCATCTTTCCATGAGCGAATCCGACACGGCGACTGGCGAAGCCTCGCCCGTCCGCAAGATCATCCATATCGACATGGATGCCTTCTATGCGTCCGTGGAACAACGCGATAATCCGGACCTGCGCGGAAAGCCGGTGGCAGTGGGAGGCTCCGCTGAACGCGGCGTTGTCGCGGCCGCCAGCTACGAGGCCCGCAAGTTCGGCGTTCGCTCTGCCATGCCGTCCGTGACTGCGAGGCGACAATGTCCCGATCTGATCTTCGTCAAGCCGCGCTTCGAGGTCTACAAAGCGATCAGCCGGCAGATCCGCGACATCTTCGCAGAGCATACCCCCATCATCGAGCCGTTGTCGCTCGACGAGGCCTATCTCGACGTGACGGAAAACCTGCAAGGCATCCCGCTGGCGCGTGACATTGCGCTCCGGATCCGCGAGAGGATCAAGGCCGAGACGGGCCTCAACGCTTCGGCGGGCATTTCCTACAACAAGTTTCTGGCCAAGCTCGCCTCCGATCATCGCAAGCCCAACGGTCAGTTCGTGATCTCACCCGAGATGGGCCCCGCCTTCGTCGAGGCACTACCCGTCGGAAAATTCCATGGGATAGGCCCGGCGACGGGCGCGAAGATGAACGCGC
This sequence comes from Bradyrhizobium nivariense, assembly GCF_029846695.2. NCBI lineage: Bacteria > Pseudomonadati > Pseudomonadota > Alphaproteobacteria > Hyphomicrobiales > Nitrobacteraceae > Bradyrhizobium > Bradyrhizobium nivariense. The sequence continues at coordinate 44,569 of NZ_JARWCR020000046.1, forward strand.
TCGGCATGTTCACCGGCCTCGATATTCGTCATCAGACGCTGGAGTTCATGAATGCGAATTTCGGCAAGTCGGGCGCCTATTACTATTGGATCTCGCGCGGTGTCGACGAACGGCCGGTCCGGGCCGACAGGGTCCGCAAGTCCATCGGCGCGGAGACCACGTTCTCAAGCGATCTCACCGAATTCGACGCGCTGGTCGCCGAGCTCAAGCCGCTCGTCGACAAGGTATGGCGCCATTGCGAGGCGACCAGCAATCGGGGCCGCACCGTCACCTTGAAGATCAAATTTGCCGACTTCGAGATCATCACGCGCAGCAGATCCGCCCCTTCGCCGGTTGCAGGCCGGGACGATCTGGAGCGGCTGGCTTGCGGCCTGCTCGAAGTCGAGATGCCTCTGCCCAAGCGCGTCAGGCTGCTGGGGGTGTCGCTGTCTGCCCTCCAGATAGGAGACCATGCGGAGCCGCAGCTGACTTTCGGCATTTGAGACCGACTGGAAAGGCCCTCAGCGAAAGCGACATCTTTATCCGCGACACGGTTCTAAACCTGTCCCAGACGGTGGCGGGATTTTCAGAACCGCCACCGATGAAAATCGATCCGCTCGGGCCAATCAATGCCTCACGTGCTCGAACACCACGATCACGCCGGTCGGCTCGGGCTCGTGCGCCATCAGGCGGGTCAGCTCGGGATCGCCCCAGTCGGCGAGGCTGACGACTTCGCCGCTCTGGCGCTCGGTGCCGGGCGGCGCCGTGGGCTCGAGCACCTTCAGCCCCATCTCGTCGACGAAAAAGGTGTGCTCGCCGAACATGCTGTTGAGCTGCGGCATGGCGGGATGCTCGTCAGGCAGCACCTGAGCGCCGAGCTGGTTGACGGTCTGCTTCACCTGTTCGGATGTGAGCTTCATGAGCTGCTCCGTTTCTGTCACGTCGGTTTCATTGAGCCGAGCCAGAGCGGGCGTTCCCGGCGCCGATGTTCGCCTGGCTCAATCTCCCGAACGGGCGCCGCGCGCGAATGTTCCGGAGAAATGCATTTCGTGATCGCGCATTGCATCTGCCGCGCTCGCGGCACGAGATCGCCACAGGATGCACATGATTCGGCACGATGCGGCAGAGCCGAACCCGCTACGCGTTCCTGATCTCGCCGACCGAGAGCGCGCAGATGCGTGACAGATATGTGTAGGGCAGCCCGGTCTCCTCGGCCCAGGCGTTGAACTGCGCCTGCACCTTGGCGAGATCGCCCTTCGACTTGACCTCTTCGGCAATGTCGACACCGGCATCGCGAAGGCAGGCGACGACGTCCTTGGACGTCACAAAACCGTCCCAGCCGACGAAACGCAGCAGCATCTGGCCGGTGTTGCCGCCTAGCCGGCTGCCGCGCTTGGTCAGGAGATCGAGCAGGCCGATCTGGTCGGACGGCGGCCACTTCGCCAGAAACCTGCCGAAGCTGCCGTGCTCTTTTGCGATCTCCTGCACGAAGCCGGCGTTGTCGCGCACCGACATGATCTTGGCACCGTTGCGCACGATGCGCGCGTCGCGCAGCAGGCCCTCCCAATAATCCTCGGGCTGGAAGGTGAGCTTGGCCGGCTGGAAATGCAGGAAGGCGCCTTCAAACCCGTCCCATTTCGTCTCGATCACACTCCAGGCAAAGCCCGCGCAAAACACCCGCTTCGTCATCTCGGCGAGGATGCGGTCGTCGCCGAGTTTTGCGAGGCCCTTCAGGTCGGGCTTTTCAGGCATCAGCTTTTCGAGCGCCTTGGGCCCGCCCTTGCGTTTCTCGGCGCGAGCACGAATGGTCTTGAAGGAGGTCATGCGGACACGAGCGGTTGAGGACACGCCACGACATCAGAATTCGATGATCCGGTCCAGCCCGGCGACGCTTCGATGCTTGCACCCGCGGATGCGCCGCAGCATACTGCCCGCGTTGAATTGGCGAGAGATGCGGCTGGCCTGCTTCTTGCGTTCAGATATTTTGCAATTCCCGAACATTTTTGACGTCTCACCCGTGGATTTCCAATGCGCTGTCTGGTCGTGGCCGACCTGCACTATTCGCTGCCTCAGCTCGACTGGCTCGTCAGCGCCGCTCCGCAATTCGACCTCGTGATCTTCGCCGGCGATGCGCTCGACATTGGCTCGATGGTGGATTTTCGCGCGCAGATCGTGGTGGTGAAGAAGTACCTCGCGCTGCTCGCCGCGAAGACCCGCGTGATCCTCTGCTCCGGCAATCACGACCTCGACGAGCGCAATGCGGAAGGCGAAAAGATCTCGCGCTGGATCTCGGAGGTGCGCGAGCTGGGCATTGCCTGTGACGGTGACAGCCTCACCGTCGGCGACACGCTGTTCACGGTGTGCCCATGGTGGGATGGGCCGCTGGTCAAGCAACGCCTCGTCGCGCAACTCGGCGCCGCCGCGGCTGGGCGGCCGCAGCGCTGGATCTGGGCCCATCATGCGCCGCCGGCGAACTCGCCGACGAGCTGGGGCGGCAAGCGCTTCTTCGGCGACGTCGAGCTGGTGCAATGGATCATGCAGTACCAGCCCTCGATGGTGATCTCGGGCCATGTGCATCAGTCGCCATTCATTACGGATGGCTCGTGGTTCGACCGGCTGGGCCAGACCTGGGTCTTCAACACCGGTCTGCAACCCGGCCGTCCCCCGACCTACATCGTGCTGGACCTCGATGCGGACAAGGCGTTCTGGCTTGCAGCCGGCGAAGCGCAATGGATCGATCTTGGCGCGCCGCTGAAGCGGCCCGCCGCCCCGATCGAGGCGCCGCCCGACTGGCTCACATTCTTGGATCGGATTGCCGATCCGAGCCTGGCGAGACCTCGTGCGGCGGCAGGTTGATCATGCTCTGGAGCACCTCGCCGACCATGGCCAGATGCGTGCCGTGGCCGGCATATTGCTGCTTGAGATCGGCGAGATAGGTGTTGGCGACGTTGAGCCGCTGCGCCAGCATCTTTGCGATCAGAAGCGCCACGCCCGCCTCCTGCTTGAGGAACGAGGCCGCATCCTCGAATTCGTAGATGACTGCGTCGGAGCAGGCCCGCACCGTCGCAGTGTGCGGCTGTCCCAGCAGCACCGACATTTCGCCCAACACCGCGCCGGGCTCGGCCACGGTGGCGACCACCATCTCGCCCTTGAGCACTTCGAGCTTGCCCTGGATCAGCACATAGAGATGGCCGGTGGTGCCGCCCTCGGTGACGATAAGCGTGCCGGCCGCAACCTGCCGCTCCGTCCCACCGGTGCAATAATCCAGAACTGCGCGCATCCGACCAAAGCTCCCGTCGCAGGGAGACACTAGAGCACGATCGGCGTCGCGCGCTTGCTCAAATTTGTGGCAAGCCAGGCTATCGCGACAGACGCTTCGCGAGATGGACCGACTGCCAGTCGCCGAGGCCGGTGTCCTCGAACCCGGCCTTCTTCGCAAGGCCCCGCATCTCGGCGTTCACCCGCGCGGTCTCGGCCGCGATCATCTCGTGACCGAGATCGCTGGCGTGCCTCTCCATCGCCGTCATCATCCGGAGGCCGACGCCTTTGCGCTGAAAGACTTCGGCAACGGAGATGGCGAAATCACCATGCCGTGCGGCCGCATCGCAGGCGTATCGCGTTTCGCCGATGATCGTACCCTGTCCTTCCTGCCTGATCTCCGCGAGCAAGGTGAAATGATCGGGATGGCTGGTCTTGGCGACGCATTCGGCCGCGACCACGACAAGGTCCGCTCGCGCGCCCATGAAGCGCTTGTTGCGTGATGTCGTCGAAAGGCTCGTCAAATAGATCGAGAGGCTCTCGACATCGGAGGCGCTGGCGGGCCTGATACGGACTGTGCCGTTCGCATCGGCTGACTCGACAGCGGCATCCAGCAATAACTGTGACATGCGCGAGGCTTTCGGCAGGTTGCGTGGATTGCACATTTAGCCGAAGCGGCGCACCGGCCGCTTGGACATTGCCGCCAATCTTGCAGCCGTAAACGAACAGCTCGTTGCCCTGTGCCGTGCGTCACACACGGTCGCGTTCAAGCGGCCTCACGTCTCCCGACGCGGCGCTCCGGCCTTGTCGCCGCCATCGACTGCTCCTCGCCGTCCTGCGGCGCGCCCCAGAACTCGCTCACCGAAGGTCCCCATCTCAGCCGTCGCGCGCGCAGGAATTCCAGGATCTCGTGCGGCCAGACCCTGCGGCCCATCTGCGTGTACCAGCGCATGGCGTGCCGCAGGCCCGCATCGCGCTGGAACAACACCCGCCAGATCGCCTTGGGGCGACACTGCAGCACCATCTCGGTGAACTTGAACCAGACCAGCACGCGCCACGGCGCCATGTGGCGCGTCGCCAGCACCTGATGCTTGTAGTCCCAGCGGCGGCGATCGGGCTGGATCACGCGGCGATCGGCGGCAAGCCGGAAGTACGGCGTCCAGCGATGCGGCGTGACGTAGAGCAGCTGGACCTGGTCGGGATCGTAGGCGAGGAGCTGCTTCAGCCCGCGCCAGTGATCGCGATCGGTTTCCTCCTCGAACCCGACCACCCAGGTCGCCATCGACAGGATGTCGTGCTGGCGCAGCAGCCGAATGGCCTCGCGGTCGGTCGCGGTCGTGGCGCCCTTGCGGATCAGCTCCAGGGTCTTCTCGTCGGTGTTCTCCAGCCCGAGCAGGAAGCGCTGCCAGCCCGCCTTCTTGTAGAGATGCAGGATGTCGGCATCGCGCACGATGTCGTCGGCGCGGGTCGAGCCGACCAGGATGAGGTCGACGTCCTCGGCGATCAGCGCTACGAGAAAGGCGCGCCACGCCTTCTTGGACACGGTCGGATTCTCGTCGGCGAAATTGATGACCTCAACGCCGTGCTCGCGATGCAGGCGCGCCAGCTCCTTTGCGAAGCGAACCGGATCGCGGTGGCGCCAGCGCGTCCAGAAGCCGCGCTGGCCGCAATAGTTGCACAGATGCGGACAGCCGCGCGAGAACTGCACGACCACGGCGCGCAGGCCGCCCCAATAACTGTAGCGCGCATGATCGATCAATTCCCAGCCGATGCGATAAGCGTCGAGGTCCGCGATGACGGGCGCCGGCGGCGTCGCGCGTGGACCCGCAGCATCGCGAAACGCGATGCCGGCAATGCCGCCGAGATCGTGGCCATACTCCAGCGCGCGCATCAGGCGCCGCGCGGTCTCCTCGCCTTCGCCGCGTACGATCGCGCTGACATAGGGCTCGTCGCGCAGGATCTCGCGCCAATGGTAGGTCGGGAAGACGCCGCCATAGACGATCAAAACGCGCGGCATCGCCTTGACCAGGGCATGGGCGATCTCGGTGATCACCGGATGTCCGGAGGTCGAGCCGGAATGGCCGAACAGCACCGCGTCCGGGGCAAAACCCTTCGCGTCGGCCATGATCCCTTCGATCGGCATGGGGCCGAATTCGGCATCGATCAGCCGCACCGCATGACCGTCGTCGATCAGCGGTCCGCCGATCGCGAGCAGGCCGAGCGGCGGCAGATGATCGTCGGGAATCCGACTTCCGATCGAGGGATGAGGCACGTTGACGAGTAGAACACGCATGGACTTTCGCTCCCGCTTTGGTTGGCGTGATCGTCCGTCCCACTTCCTGAAAGAAGCCCAATCCCCCGACTGAACCCGAAGACAGCGCACATGACAGACGCGGGGACCGTTGCCCCGCTTTCTGCGTCACGCGCGAGAGAGTGAAGGCACCTCCTCCGGCACGATCGCCTGGAGGCCGCCGAAGCGACGCTCGCGACCATGGAAGGAAGCCAGGGCAGTGGCGAGATCGCCCGCGTCGAATTCGGGCCACATCCGCTCGGTGAAGTGCAGCTCGGCATAGGCGCCTTCCCAGAGCAGGAAGTCCGACAGCCGCTTCTCACCCGAGGTGCGGATGATGAGATCGACGTCGCGCAAACCAGCCTCGCCGGTGACGAGCTGCGAGAACGCCTCCCGGGTCAGGCTGGTCAGCGCCGCCGCCTTCGCCGCCGCGTTGAGGATGGCATCGCGCGCGGAATAGTCGACGGCGATGCGCAATTGAAGCGTGCTGCCATGGGCAGTCGCCTCTTCGGCGCGCCCGATCGCATTGGCGATGCCATCGGGCAGACGGTCGCGGCGGCCGATCACGGTGAGACGCACGCCGTTCTTCACCAGGCTCTGCACCTCGTTCGCCAGATAGAATCGCAGCAAGGTCATCAGCGCGGCGACCTCGGCCTTCGGCCTTCGCCAATTGTCGGCGGAGAAGGCGTAGAGCGTCAGCGTGCCGATGCCCTGCTTGGGCGCGGCCTCGACGATGCGGCGGATGGTCTCGACGCCGGCCTCATGGCCGCGCACGCGTGACAGGCCGCGCCGCGTCGCCCATCTGCCGTTGCCGTCCATGATGATGCCGACATGAAGCTTCTCGTTCTGGGACGTGACGTCACTTTGCATTGCAAAGTCTCCGGTCAAAAAAATGGGGATCAGGTCGAGATGATATTGAGGCGGCCGAGCGGCGCTGCCTCGCGACCGGCGGCCTTGGCTGCGTCGCGCACCAGACGTTCGAGCACGGCGAGATAGTCGAGGAAGCGGCGGCGGCCGGCCTTGGTCAGGCGGCAGGTCGTGTGCGGGCGATTGCCCTCATAGCCCTTGGTCACCTCGACGAGGCCGGCTTCCTGGAGCACAGCGAGATGCCGGCTGAGATTGCCGTCGGTGAGGCCGCAGAGCTGCTTGAGATCGGCGAACGCCAGACCCTTCGGATGCGCCATCAGCGAGGTCAGAAGTCCGAGTCTCGCCTTCTCGTGGATCACGCGGTCAAGTCCTTCATAAGAGAAGGGCGCGCTGTCAGTCTTCGACATCATGGTCTCCGGACGCGAAATACAGAATGCCCGCCATGACCGACTGCCCGATCACGAAGGGCAGGCCCATGGTCCATGGCGACAGCGTGTGGGTTTGGCTCGCGAGCACCACCACCGCAAAGCCGGACATGAAATACCAGGCGCCGGCGAGCGCGACGGTGCGCGGCAGCGAGCGGATGGAGGCGAAAATGCCGAGCGACACCAGGATCTGCCACAGGCCCGGCAGCAGCCACAGCGTTTCGCCTGCGAACTTCCACATCACCACCGCAAGCAGAACACCGGCAACGCCTGCGGGCAGGAACTGCTCGACTGCCTGGTGGATCATGGCATCGGCGAGACCCGAATGATGGCGGCGCGAACGTGCGCGCATCTCGATGCCGATTATCAGGCCGGAGAGCGCGGCCGCAATGAACCAGCCGAAGAAGAAGCCGAGCGGTTCGCTGGTGGGATCACCAAGCAGCCAGAATTGCAGGATTGCGGTCAGAAGCGCGACCGCACCGGTCGCGGCCATCGTCGCCGGGCCGTAGCCGCGGAACGCCGTGCCGGCCGCAATCTGGCTGCGGATCGCCACGATGTCGGCCAGTGCCTTGTCGAGATCGCGCATTGGCAACGCCAAAACCCCGCTCCGCCCGTGCTTGCCGGGAATACGGGTCCCGTTACTTTGTACTGCAAAGTATATAGGATCGCAAAGTAAAGGCAAGCCCGAAGGTCGACTCGAGACCCGCCGGTCTGGATAGACAACTGCCGGTTGCGCGACACCTCCTCCCGCAGATAAGATCAGCGCAGAGGCGTTCCGGGGGAAGGTATGCGGCTTAAGTCATTAATCGTTGCGTCTTTATTGCAGGTGAGCGTCGGCAGCGTTGCGCATGCGGCGGGACCGTTCGGCTCCGTCAATGTCGGCAACTGGACCGGCGGCGCGTTCAGCAATGATGAAACGGGAGCTTTCTCCCATTGCGCCGCCACGGCGCCTTATGCCAACGGCGTCATTCTCGTCGTCGGCCAGAATGCAGCAGGCTCGTGGATATTGAGCTTTGCGAGTCCGAGCTACCGCTTCAAACAGGGCGAGAACGCCGCGATCGACGTCATCTTTGACGGACAGGAGCAGGCCAGGCTGTTCGCCACGGCCAACCAGCCGAACATGCTCACCTCCGTCATGCCTGCCAACGTCGTGCGAACGTTTCAGAAGGCAAGCCTGATGGTTGCAACGAGCGGCCGTACCGTGCTGAATTTCGACCTGACCTCGGCCGGGCCCGTGATCGCGGCACTCGCCAATTGCGTCTCCAAAGTGAAAGCCGACGGGCTCAGCAAGGCCGGCGATTTCACAAAGGTCGCCGCCAAGCCGCAGGCCGCGGCGGACAAGCAGTCATCACCGCCGGCCAGCAAGCCCGCCAGAGCCAAAAGCGGCACCGGATTCGTGGTGAGCGCCAGCGGACACATCATCACCAACAACCATGTGATCGATGGTTGCGTCGGCGACATCAAGGGCAATCTCACCGGCGAAGCCGCGATGGTGCTGCGTGTCGTCTCGAGTGACGCCAACAACGACCTCGCTTTGTTGCAGGCGCCGTCGACAACGACGTTCAAGGACTTTGCCCGGATCCGCGACCGCTCGATCCGGTCCGGCGATTCCATCGTCGCGATCGGCTTTCCCTTTCATGGATTGCTAACCTCGGACTTCACTGTGACGACCGGGATCGTGAGTTCGCTGAGCGGCATCCGCAACGATTCGCGTTTCCTGCAGATCAGTGCGCCCGTGCAGCCGGGCAACAGCGGAGGCCCGCTGTTCGACACCACCGGGCAGATCGTGGGCGTGGTCACACGCAAGCTTGATGGGATACGGATGGCCGCGGCGACCGGCAACATCCCCGAAAACATCAACTTCGCGATCAAGACCGGCGCGCTGCGGGACTTCCTCGACAATTCCGTGGTGGCCTATCAGACCGCCGAACCGAAGGGCGAGATCAAGACCACCGACATCGCCGGCAATGCGCGGCCGTATACGATGCTGATCTCGTGCAACGCGACCGAGCAGGCCGACGCGAAGCGGTAGGGCACGCTGCCGCGTCACTCTGCAGTCTCATTCCCGCGAAGGCGGGAATCCCAGTACGCCGCGTCCTCTCGATTCAAGCGCTCCCCTCTCGGAGTACTGGATCGCCCGATCAAGTCGGGCGATGACACCGTTGGTGCGGACCCAGCGTGCCCGCCCGCTCACCCGTGGCAACACGCGCCCTCCGCCGCCTGCGGCTCGTATTGGTCGCGCAGCCGCACCCAGTCCATCGGATAAGGCAGGCCGTCCTCGTGTCGACCGAGCGGCGTGAGGTCGAGATATTGATAGGCGGCGTTCATCATGTCGAGGCCGCGGGCGAAGCAGGAATAAGTGTGAAAAATCTCGCCGGCCTCATTGCGGAAGAACACGCTGATACCGGGCAGCTCCGGGCCGTAGAAGGGCGTGGTGCCGAAATTGTATTTCGGCACGCCCTTGTCGATCTGCTCGCGCGTGAACGAGACTTCGTAATCATAATTGAAGTCGTTACCGCCCGACGAGACCCAGTCGAACGTCCAGCCCATCCGCTTCTTGAAAGCCTCGAGCTTTGCGGCTGGCGCGAGCGAGACCGCGACCATGGTGGTGTCGCGGGCGGCGAGATGCGGCACCATGAGCTCAAAGCCGTCGGCCCAGAACGAGCAGCTCTTGCAGGCCGCCTCCCAATCCGGCGCGAACATCACGTGCTGGACGACCAGTTGCGGGCGCCCCTTGAAGAGATCGGCGAGCGTGACCTTGCCGTTCGCTCCTTCGAACACGTAGGCCTTGTCGACCTTCACCCAAGGCAGCGCGCGACGCTCCTCGGCTAGCCTTTCGCGAGCTTGAGAGAGTTCCTTCTCATGCGCAAGATGGGCTTTGCGGGCTGCGATCCACTGCTCGCGAGAGACGATCTGATGTTGCTGCATGGTCTCCTCCATGGTGTCAGGCGACGAAGGCATCGAGCTTGTCCAAGAACGAGCTCCAGCCGCGCTGGTGATTGTCGCGCGCGGTCTCGTCGAAGAACTGGGCGTGATGGAAGATCATCAGGGTGCCGGCACTGTCGGGCTTCAGCGATATCGTCACCAGCGATTCACGCTCCGGTGTCGAGTGCCAGGCCCAGGTGAAGACCAGAAGCTCGTTCGGCACGACCTCGCGGTAGACCCCGCCTGCTTCAAAATACTCGCCGTCGTCACGCGTGAAGCTGATGCGGTAATGGCCGCCTGTGCGGACGTCGAGCTCCGCGTTCAGCGTCGCCGGCTTCATGTTCGGCGGCCCGAACCATTGCACTAGCTGCTCGGCTTGCGTCCAGGCGGCGTAGACTTTTTCTGGCCGCGCGCGGAGCCGGCGCGTGAGCGTGAGGCTTGGACGTTCGGTTGGGCTTTCTGTGCTGCGGGGACCGGCGTTGACGGCTGCGTTGGCCATGGGTCTTTCTCCACAAAGGCGGCAAGGCGATCGAGATTGTCGGACCAGAATTGCGCGTAGCGATTGAGCCAGTTCATCGCCTGCTGCATCGGCTGCGCGGTGAGCCGGCAGGCGACAGTGCGCCCGCTCTTCTCGCGCACGATCAGGCCCGCATCCGTGAGCACGTCGAGATGCTTCATGACCGCCGGCAGCGAGATCGGAAACGGCGCGGCCAGCTCGCTCACCGACAGGGTTTCCTGCTCGCCGAGGCGCGCAAGCAACGCGCGGCGCGTCGGATCAGACAGCGCCGCAAAAGTCCGGTCCAATATCTCATCTTTATACTTAACCATAAGGTTTAGTATAGGCGCGAGCACGATCAGGTCAAGCGGGAACCCGCACGACTGCGTGATCAGTCAGCGATCCGTGGGAGCGTGAGGCGCGGCTAGTACGGTGCAACGTGCCGCGCGCGACGGTGCGGGCGCGGTTGCGGCTGCTGCACTTGCCCATAGGCGACAAGCGGATTGGGGCTGCAGGCCATCAGCCGGCCGGAGACGCTGGCCTGACATTGGTTATAGGTGCTGTAGGTGCAGTCGCCGGGATAATCGTACCCGCCGCCCTGCGCGCACCAGGGATAGCCGCCCGCCGCCGCCGGCGTAATAATGGTGACGAAGCCGGCAAGGACCGTCGCGCCCAGCGTCAGCAGCGCCAATTGCGTCTTGCGCATGATCGCAACTCCTCTGTTGGTGGCGCGAGATACGGCGCCATCTATCATCAGGTTTCGCCGCACGGTTTTATTCCAGGTCGACGGGACAAAGCACGCAAGAAAAAAGCCCTGCCATGCGGCAGGGCTCCAATCACGGACATCACAAGATCGCTACTCGACCTTCAGGCCGGCGAACTCGACGACCTTCTTCCATTTCTCGGTCTCGGCCTTGATCTCCTCGCCGAACGCCTCGGGCGTCTGCACCCGCGGCTCGCCGCCGAGCTCGACCAGACGCTTGGACATGTCCGGCTCCTTCATCAGCGTGTTGATCTCGCTATTGAGCTTGGCGATGATCTCCTTGGGCGTATTCTTCGGCGCAGCCATGCCGAACAGCGCGCTCGCCTCGTAGTCCTTCACCGTCTCGCCGATCGCCGGCACGTCGGGCAGCTGCGGCGAGCGCTCCGCTGTGGTGACGCCGATGGCACGGAGCGAGCCGGAACGGATGTGCTGGATGATCGAGGGCATGTTGTCGAAGATCACCTGCACCTGGCCGCCGAGCATGTCGGTGATCGCGGGCGCCGCGCCGCGATAAGGCACGTGCTGCATCTTGCAGCCGGTCAGCGCCATGAACATCTCGCCGGACAGATGCACCGATGTGCCGTTGCCCGAGGAGGCCATGTTGACCTTGCCGGGATTGGCCTTCACGTATTCGATGAACTCGGCGACGGTCTTGGCCGGCACGTCCTTGTTGACGGTCATCACGTTCGGCACGCGCTGGAACGAGGCGACCGGCGCGATGTCGCGCACGAAGTTGAACTTCAGATTGGTGTAGAGCGAGGCGTTGATGAAGTTGGCCGGATTGACCAGTTGCAGCGTGTAGCCGTCGGGCTCGGCGTTGACGACTGATTCGGTGGCGATATTGTTGCCGGCACCCGGCTTGTTCTCGATCACGAATTGCTGGCCGAACTTCTCCGACAGCCGCTGGCCGATCAGCCGCGCCAGGATGTCGGTGGCCCCGCCCGGCGGATAGCCGACCACCCATTTCACCGGGTGGGTCGGATAATCGGCGGCAAAGGCCTTCGACAGCGGGCTGGCTGCTAGCGGACTGGCGGCGAGCAGGCTCAGCGCGGTACGGCGAGTGATCATCTCAAGGGTTCTCCCAACGTGTTGTTCTTGAAGCCAGATAGCTTGAAAGTGGCGTCGATGCGGTTGTAACAAAGCTTGCCGCAGGCGGAAAGTGCACGGCGCGCATCACGACGAAAGGATAAGGCATGCCGGTCAAGGTCGAAGCCCTCGATCATCTCGTGATCAATGTCGCCGACGTCGCAGCGACCGCCGAGTGGTACGGCAGGATTCTGGGCATGGAAGTCAAGGTGTTCGACCCCGGTGGCGGCAAAGCGCCGCGGACTTCGCTACAATTCGGTAACCAGAAGATCAACGTCCGGCCGCGCGATGCCGACAAGGTGGAGTGGTTCACCGCGGACCACCAGACCCCCGGCAGCGAGGATCTGTGCTTCCTCACCTCCGCCACCCCCGACGAGGTCGTGGCGCATTTGGAGGCACATGGCGTCGCGATCGAAGAAGGCCCGGTTCCCAAGCAGGGCGCCCGCGGCACGCTGCGCTCGGTCTATTGCCGGGATCCGGATGGCAGCTTGATCGAGATTTCGTCGTACGAAGACTGACCAGCGCATTTGCTCCCCGCGCCATCCAATGGCAAAAGAGCTCCCGACAATAATCTGAAGACAGCCGCCAACCAGAAGCAGGCTGCACGGGAGCAAACATGCCGAACGACACGGCCGCCGGAATCGTCGGCCCATTCGACGGGCTCGACGTGCCCTGGCTGCTGAAGATGCGCGCCGAAATGCGCAGCTCACATCCGTTCCTGATCTGGGCGCCGTTCGACGCGCCCGCCCGGCACTGGAGCTATGGCGAGTTTCACGAGCGGGTCGGCGCGCTTGCGGCGGGACTGGCAAAGCGCGGCGTCAGGCCCGGCGAATATGTGCTCATTCATCTCGACAATTGCATCGAGGCGCTGCTGGCCTGGTTTGCCTGTGTCGAGCTCGGGGCCATCGCGGTGACCACCAACACGCGCTCGGCACCGGCCGAGCTCGACTATTTTGCCGATCATTGCGGCGCGGTCGCCGCGATCACGCAGCCGGCCTATGCCGAGATCGTCGCCCAGAACTGCCGCAACATCCGCTGGATGGCGGTGACCTCGCATGATTCGGGCGCGGCTCCTGCGCAAGCGGTGTCACGCGGCGACAGTTTTGAGGAGCTGTTCGCCGACAGCGCCGACCGTCCCAGGCGCGCGACCGATCCGCTCGCGCCGTGCAGCGTGCAATATACCTCAGGCACGACATCACGCCCGAAGGCGGTGCTCTGGACCCACGCCAACGCGCTGTGGGGCGCCAAGATCAACGCCGCGCACGAGGACCTGCACGCAAGCGACGTGCATCAGGCCTATCTGCCGCTGTTCCACACCAACGCGCTGGCCTATTCGATGCTGGCGACGCTATGGGTGGGTGCCACCTGCGTGATCCAGCCACGCTTTTCCGCCAGCCGGTTCTGGCGCGCCGCGCGCGAGCACGGCTCGACCTGGACCTCGACGATACCGTTCTGCATGAAGGCGCTGCTCGAGCAGGAGGTCCCGAAGGATCACAAATTCCGTTTGTGGGGCACCGCGATCAACGAGCCGCCGGCCTTCGCCGCTTTCGGCGTCAAGATCATCGGCTGGTGGGGCATGACCGAGACCATCACCCACGGCATCGTCGGCGAGGTCGACCAGCCCAACATCCCGATGTCGATCGGCCGCGCCGCGAGCGAGTACCAGATCCGCATCACCGACGATGACGGTAGGCCGACCGAGGTCGGCAACACCGGCAATCTCTCGATCAAGGGCATTATCGGCCTGTCGCTGTTCGCCGAATATCTGCACAACGAGAAGGCGACTCGCGAGAGCTTTGACGAGCACGGCTTCTTTCTCACCGGTGATCGCGTGGTGCGGCTGGAGAACGGCACCATCCGCTTCGGGGACCGCAGCAAGGACATGCTCAAGGTCGGCGGCGAGAATGTCGCCGCGTCCGAGATCGAGCAGGTGGTCGCACTCGTCCCCGGCGTGCGCGAGGCCGCCGTGGTGGCGAAGACGCATCCGATGCTGGACGAGGTGCCGGTCGTCTTCATCATCCCGCAGGGCGGCGTCGCCGGTGCGCGGCCCGATCTGCACGAGGCCGTGATGGCCGCCTGCCGCGCCGGTCTCGCCGACTTCAAGGTGCCGCGCGAGATCCGTTTCGTCGACGACATGCCGCGCTCGACGCTGGAGAAGGTGGCGAAGGCGGAGTTGCGGAAGATGGTGGGGTAGCTCGGAGGGTGGGTTAGCCGAAGGCGTAACCCACCGACTTCGTCCGGCAAATGCGGAGGCATGGTGGGTTACGCTACGCCAACCCACCCCTACGGCATGGTGCTCAGAACGACCCCAGCGCCACCGGGCGGAACGCCTGCAACAGCTGCTGGTCCAGCTTGCCGCCCATGCCTTCCATCATCGCAAACGCTCGCGTGTGGGTGAAGGGCATGCGGTAGGCGCGCTTCTCCACGAGTGCCGCGTAGATGTCGACGATGGTCGTGACCCGCACGATATCGCTGATCTGGTTCGACGAAAGCCCGTTGGGATAGCCGCTGCCGTCGAGGAATTCGTGGTGATGCAGCACGACGTCGAGCATCTCCGGCGGGAAGCCGCCCTGGGCGGCGAGCGCGTCATAGCCGCGGCGCGGATGCTGGCGGACCTCGGCCATCTCCTCGTCGGTGAGCTTGCCGGGCTTGTCGAGCAGCACGGAGGGAACGAAGGCCTTGCCGACGTCGTGCAGCAGCGCGGCACGGGTCAGCCGGCGCTGGTCATCCTCGTGCATGCCGAGGTGCTGGGCGAAGGAGACCGCAAATCCGGTCACGAACAGGCAGTGGCGGTAGCTGCCGACATGGTGGCAGCCGACGGTGGTGAGCCACTCGCGCAACGAGGAGTGCTTGATCGCCTTCAGGATCTTGCTCTCGGCGGCGATGACGTCGTCAAAGGTCAGGGGCACGCCGAGCGGCAGCTTCTCGAACATCTTCTTCAGCACCGCATGCGCCGCCTCGACGCCGCGGTTGAGCGTCTTGCCGCGATCGGTGGCATCATAGGTGGCGGTATCGGGGAAGGCGGCGCGGATGCGCTGCAGGATGGCGTCGGGCTGAAGCGGCCGCGAGATGGTGTCGGTGGCGCCCAGCGCCCAGGCCTGCATGGTGCCGTGATGCAGGGCGTCCGCAAGCACGAACAGCCGCGGCATCGCGCGATAGGCGTCGCCGCGCAGCTTGTTGCGCACCCGCTGCACGCTCTCGGGCGAGCGCAAATTGATGTCGACCACGAGGCCGGAGAGATCGCGCGAGGGCTGCTCGGGGAGCTCCTGGGTCGTCACCGTCGCGACGTCGCCGACCGCCTTGAGGATGCTGGCGAGCTCGGTGCTCTCGTCGCTCCGGTCGGAGGCGAGCAGAAGCCGGCGTTTGGCGGCGGTTTTGGCTGAGGCGTTCATGGCTTCCCCAAGAGCACACGGGACTGGATTTGGCGTCAGCCTAAGCCGGATCAGGTTCTCCGGCCCTTAAGAGGCGTGCTCAATGGAGCCCTGCGGAATCAGGGACAATTTTACCGAGTTCGGTTCCCGTAGCCCCTAATCAAAAACAGCGAAAACAACCCCATGCACAGTAGAATGGTCATTGATAACAAAGGGAAATTTTGGGCACGGCCCGTCCCGCCCACCGGCGTCATCGCCCGGCTTGACCGGGCGATCCAGTACTCCGAGACGGCGCGGCTAGAACCGAGAAGCCGCGGCGTACTGGATGCCCCGCTTTCGCGGAGCATGACAGCGAATATGCGGATGCGGTGTATCACGCACAAGCAAATCCGCCGGAGGTTGCCCTCCGGCGGATCATGTCAGGTCACAATCGCAACCAGCCTTACGCCTTCATCGCGCCCTTCACGGCCTCGGCCGTGATCGGCAGGGCCCGGACGCGCGCGCCGGAGGCGTTGAAGATGGCGTTGCCTATTGCGGGGGCGATTACCGTCACCGCGGGCTCGCCGACGCTGGTGGCCTTCTCGCCGTTAGCGATCACGGTGACCGCGACCTCCGGCATCTGGCTCATGCGCAAGGGCGGAGTGCGGCGCCAGGCATGCAGGCCATCGCGATCAGACGGTTTCCTCAGAGTAACCCAGCGCGTTAGGATGGGTGAAGAAACAAGATAACAAGGTGGATGCAATGCCTGGGATCGATCGGGACGGCGTCGGGATCTACTACGAGGTCCATGGCGAAGGCCCGCCGCTGCTGCTCACCCACGGCTACTCCTCGACCTCGGCGATGTGGCATGGGCAGGTCGATGCGCTTGCCAGGGATCACAAGCTGATCTTGTGGGACATGCGCGGTCACGGCCAGTCCGACTATCCCGACGATCCCAACGCTTACAGCGAAGCGCTCACGGTCGGCGACATGGCGGCGATCCTCGATGCGGTCGGCGCTGAGCGCGCCATCATCGGCGGGCTGTCGCTCGGCGGCTACATGTCGCTTGCGTTCACTCGCGCATATCCGATGCGCGCCCGCGCGCTGCTGATCATCGACACCGGCCCGGGCTTCAAGAAAGATGACGCCCGCGAAGCCTGGAATGCGCGGGCACTCGCCACTGCCGACAGGCTCGATCGCGAAGGCCTCGACATGTTGAAGGCGGCGACGCGCGAGCGCGCCACCGCGAGCCATCGCAATGCCAAGGGATTGGCGCTCGCCGCACGCGGCATGCTGACCCAGCGCGATGCACGCGTGATCGAGCTGTTGCCCGAGATCAAGGTGCCGTCGCTGATCGTGGTCGGCGCCGACGACACCCCGTTCCTCGCCGCGTCCGATTACATGGCCGCGAAAATTCCCGACGCACAAAAGGTCGTGATCCCGGCGGCGGGACACGCCGTCAACATCGATCAGCCGCAGGCTTTTGTTGACGCGGTGGTGCCTTTCCTGAAGAACTTGCCGGGATAGGGCGGTCGGACAGGAAGGCAGACGATGAAGCAGGCGATGCTGGCCGCTGGGGCAATGGCGGCGCTTATCTCGGTGCCGGCGCAGGCCGAACCGGTCGGTGGGCCGCCGCCGCGCCTGCCATTCGTGGCGACATCGTCAAACAATACGCCACTGGCATTCGGCATGGACGCCGAGCAGACAGCGCGTGCCCTGAGGCAGCCGCTGCGATATGTGCGGGGCCGCCCCGGCAACGAGATCTATCTCGCCCTGCGCAACATCGGCGGCAGCGGATTGATCCCCTATCGCCACCGCCTGTTCCTGCAATTCCGTCATGGCCGGCTGGCAGGATGGAAAGAGGACTACGGCGAGAACTGGATGTGGGAGTAGGTGCCGTCCCTCATGGTGAGGAGCGCGCCCTTGCGCGCGTCTCGAACCATGCAGGCCCGCCTCTCGCAGCTCGGCCTCTATCCTTCGAGACGCGCGCGAAGGGCGCGCTCCTCAGGATGAGGGGAGAAATCGGAGTTCGTGATTATCCACCAAACCAAAAAGGACAACCCGCGTGGGACAAGACATCAAACTGACGGCCTCCGACAATTTCCAGCTCGGTGCCTATCGCGCTGACCCCTCGGGCACGCCGAAGGGCGCTGTGGTG
This sequence comes from Bradyrhizobium nivariense, assembly GCF_029846695.2. Classification (NCBI taxonomy): domain Bacteria; kingdom Pseudomonadati; phylum Pseudomonadota; class Alphaproteobacteria; order Hyphomicrobiales; family Nitrobacteraceae; genus Bradyrhizobium; species Bradyrhizobium nivariense. Next base: position 62,166 of record NZ_JARWCR020000046.1, read on the forward strand.
GTGATCCAGGAGATCTTTGGGGTCAATCATCACATCCGCTCGGTCTGCGATCGCCTCGCTGGCGAAGGCTATGTCGCGATCGCGCCGTCGATCTTCGACCGGACGTCGCCGGGCTTCCAGTCGGGCTACACGCCTGATGAGATCGCGGAAGCGCGCAAATTCGTCGCCAGTCCGGATTGGGAGGCGATGCTGCGCGACACGCAAGCGGCGATCGATGCGGTGAAGAGCGTCGGGCCGGTCGGCATTATCGGCTTCTGTCTCGGCGGCAGCGTCGCCTTCGTCGCGGCGACGCGGCTGTCGGGCCTGAAGGCCGCCATCGGTTATTACGGCGGCGCGGTCGTGCGCTTTGCCGACGAGACACCAAAAGTGCCGACGCAGCTGCATTTCGGCGAGAAGGATGCCGGCATTCCCCAGACCGACGTCGAGACCATCAAGACGAAGCGGCCGGATGTCGAGGTCTTCGTCTATCCGGGCGCCCAGCACGGCTTCCATTGCGACGAGCGACCGAGCTATGACAAGGCGAGCGCCGACATCGCCTGGCCGCGCAGCATGGAATTTTTCGCGAAGCATTTGAAATAGCCATCCGTCATGCGCGGGCTTGACCCGCGCATCCATCAAGCGAAGCTTTTTCGTCAAGTTGATGGATTGCCGGGTCAAGCCCGGCAATGACACCTCAAGCAGGAATCGGGTGGCTGCATCACGGCGCGTGGCGATAGAGCAGGCGGACAAGCCAACTCACGCCAGGAGACCGCCATGCAGCAGGCCATCACGCACCTCGTCATCCGCAATCCGTTCGGCACCATGGACGTGCCCGCGCCGGACGATCGCGAAGTCATGGACTATGCCGCAATCGCCACGCTTGCCGGCGATGCGGCCGACGTCAATGCGGAGGGATGGGCAACCATCGCGGCACAGTCAGATCCGCTCGACGGCATCTGGGCGAGCCGCTGGAATGGCGGCGCAGATCCGACCATTGCCGGCGACACGCCGGAGGCATGGAAAGAGGGACGCGCGGAAGTGCGGGTCACAGGCGAGCGCATCTTTTTACGCTTCGACTGGGACAACGGCCGCCGGCACGGGCTGATCGATGCCGCGCGCAAAGGCGCGGGTCGCCTGGTCGGAAAATACATCAACCTGACCACGCCGGCGATCACGCGGCCATGGGTTGGGCTGGTGGTCGATGCCATCAGGATCGACGGATGTTTTCCGAACGGGCGGTTGGATTTCAGGCGGTGAGCTAAAGCATGATCCGGAAAAGTGCGAAGCGGTTTTCCGAAGAGATCATGCTCAAACAACAAACTAAAGCGCGATGATGATTCATCCTCATCTCATCGCGGTTTAGAACCAGCGCTCGCCGACGAACACGGTGTCGCCGGGGGCCAAGGGCGTGCCGAGCGGCACGACGGCGCGCATGGCGCCGCCGGCTTCGGTGTGCGTGACAGTGACCACGTCGCGCTTGGCGCGGGGCGAAAAGCCACCGGCGATCGCGACTGCGCTTTCGACCGTCATGTTCGGCACGTAAGGATATTGGCCGGGCGCGGAGACTTCGCCGAGGATGAAGAACGGGCGATAGGCCTCGATCTCGACGGCGACCGAAGGCTCGCGGATGTAGCCGTTGCGCAGCCGCGCGGCGATCTCGCCGGCAAGGCCCGCAGGGGTGCGGCCGCGTGCCGGCACGCCGCCGATCAGCGGCATGGTGATGGAGCCGCCAGCGTCGATCGCATAGCTGTTGGTGAGACCTTCCTGGCCGTAGACCACGACCCGCAGCTTGTCGCCGGCGTCGAGATGGTAGGAGGCGTCGTAGCGGACCGGCGCCGCCATCGGTGCGGCATAACCGACCGGCATGGGCCCAGGCGAAGAGGCAAAGGAATTGCGTAGCGCCCCGATGGCGCCGCCACCGTCGCCGACGACGACCGGCTGTGGCGCGTAGTAGGGCTGGCCATAGGCCATGGAGTCGAGATCGGCGCGCGGCTGCATCACCGCGACGGGGCCGGCGGTCTGCATGCAGCCGCCAAGGGCAAGCGCGGCGGACGCTGCCAAGGACGCTGCCAAGATCGACCATCGAAACGCGCGTGCAACCGGCACCGGACCTATCCCTCGAAACGAGACAGGTCCAGTCTTGCACCGGTTATGGTTAATAAAACGTTGAGGGGCGGGATGAGCACGGCGCGCCACGCTGCGAGCGCAATGCGCCCCCCTCTCCCGCGTGCGGGCGCCGCTATCATATGGCCTCTGGGGGGCGGTCTGAACGAGCGCCTCGTCCTTCGAGACGACCGCTCTGCGGTCTCCTCAGGATGAGGCTAATCGGCAGCGGTGGCTGTTGGAACTGTTGCCACACACGCCATCCTCATCCTGAACCCGCCTAAAGCGGGCGTCTCAAAGGATGGGCCGCAGGAAACTGCTCTCAAATGCGCCGACCTCTCCCGCAAGCAAGCGGGAGGGGTGCACCACCTTCGTGGCTGGGCTTACGCGCTCACACCCACACCGATCGGGCAGGACACGCCGGTGCCGCCCAGGCCGCAATAGCCGGCGGGATTCTTGGCCAGATATTGCTGATGGTAGTCCTCGGCAAAGTAGAATGCGCCGACCGGTGCGATCTCGGTGGTGATGGCGCCGAGACCTTTTGCAGCAAGCGCCTTCTGATAGAGCGCCTTCGATTCATCGGCCGCTTTCTTCTGCGCGTCTGAATACGTGTAGATCGCGCTTCGGTATTGCGTGCCGACGTCGTTGCCCTGACGCATGCCCTGCGTCGGGTTGTGGCTCTCCCAGAACGTCTTCAACAGCTTCTCGTAGGAGACCTTGTTCGGATCGAACACGACCAGCACCACTTCGGTGTGGCCGGTGCGGCCCGAGCAGGTCTCTTCATAGGTCGGATTCGGCGTGTGGCCGCCGGCATAGCCGACAGCGGTGGCGTAAACGCCATCGCCGAGCTCCCAGAACTTGCGCTCGGCGCCCCAGAAGCAGCCGAGCCCAAACACCGCCTGTTCGTGGCCGGCGGGATAAGGCGGCTGCAACTTCGTACCGTTGACGAAATGGGTGGTCGCGGTCGGAATGGCTTGCGCACGGCCCGGCAGCGCTTCCGTAGCGCTCGGCAATGCGGTGGTCTTGCGCATGAACAGCATGGACGGATCTCCGGGGAACGAGCTGTCCGTCGCCCGGGCCAAGGCAATCAGCAAAACGCTCGGGCGGCGTGCTCGCGATCAGTTGGGAATATAGGTCTTTACGCGTGAATGGGCAGCCTTGTTACGCGGCCGCCCGCGAGGCTCAGTCGCGGGAATTGAAAGCTCAATCCCGGGAATTGAAAGCTCAATCCCGGGAATAGCCGATCAGCGGCTTGCGCGGGCGGAACAGGATCATCAGGAGGATGCCCAGAATGCCGAGGACGGCGAAAACCGGCTGATCCAGCACCAGGCGGACCACCGAGGTCCAGAGCCAGGGCGCCTTGGCCTCGATCCAGGTCCGGAATGCCGTCTGGCTGGCCTGATGGATGTCGTTCCAGAACTGGCCGAAGCGGGTGAACCGCAGGGTCTGGTCGGCCACCCAGCGGGCGCCGTCATAGACCATGAAGATGAACCCGCCGGCGAGCAGCAACAGCCCAATCAGTCGGAAAAAGCCGCGGATCATGCCTCACCTTATATGGTCGTCCGATCGGACGACCCTCGGAACGCCGCCAGCCAATACAAGGGAGACGGCAGAAATTCAACCTCTTCAGGGCGTTACGGCACTCATCCAGGCCGCCGCGGGCCGGTTTTCCAGCCCGAGAAAGCGTTGACGGTGCCAAAGACCCTCTCTATAAGGGCGCCAACTGGCGGCGGGCGCAATCCTGCCGCCGCTGTTCTTTGAGCAGTTGCAGGCTCCTTGAGCTTACAGGCTCTTTGGGCCTCAGAGGCAGCCGCAAGGCCGTCGCTCATGTTCCGGGAACAGCCTAGCAACCGAACACCATAAATCCGAGCGTCGATTACGCGGTCAAGCAAGCCGGCGCTACCCGACCAAGACGCGACCGGTACCCGCAAAGGACATTGAGACCATGGCCAATACCACTTCCGCCAAGAAAGCGACGCGCAAGATCGCCCGCCGCACCGCCGTCAACAAGTCGCGCCGCACCCAGATGCGCGGTGCCGTGCGTAACGTCGAAGAAGCCATCAAGACCGGCGACCGCGCCGCCGCCGTGACGGCGCTGGCGAATGCCGAACCCGCTTTGATGCGCGCCGCCCAGCGCAACATCATTCACAAGAACAATGCCAGCCGCAAAGTCTCGCGGCTCACCGCGCAGATCGCCAAGCTCGCCAAGTAATCAGGCGAGTAAGCCGGCAAGTGATCTAGCGAGCATTCGTTCGATCGGACGATCCGGTCGCACATCACACGCGTCAAACAGCCCGGCATCACGCCGGGCTTTTTTGTTGCCTGTCATATTCACGCAAGCGGCCACACGGCGACCGATCCTCGATTGGAGATTGCGGCGTCCGCACCGTGATGCGGTAATTCTACCTGTGGGTGATTTTGCAACAGCGGAAACCTTCACCGCGGTGCAAAAAACCCTTGCGAGGCGGGCTCAAGTTGAATTCGCGTGCCTGCGAGTTCTGCACACCGTAGTTTCACCGGATCGCGACACACGGTGGAGTTACCCTGTGAAACGAGACTCAAAAAACGATGTCTCGCTAATCACTTATCGACATAGTGACGCCAAGCATTTGGAAAATTCGCCCGCGCGTCGCGCGCGTGACGCTTTTGTAAAAAATTTTTGGCAGTGGCGGAGAATTGTCACATGAGGCGCGGCGCCTTCGATTCTGTGCACGAATCCAAAAACTTGCTCTGAAGCCTGTGCACAAGTCGCGCGCGGCGTTAACGCAGATCAAGTTTTTTGATGCCTCAAGTGTGAATCAATTTCATTGCGAGTCTTTCCGCATAGTGTATTCCTTAAGGCGTCAGCGGCGCCCACGATCTTGAGACCAGCGCGGTATCGGAAACGGGGCGAGCGTGCAAATCGGCGGCGGTGTGCACGTAGGCGACGCTTTACTCAGCGATTGTCGGTTCAAAAACCCATAGCAATATGGGAATGGTAGCTCTTTGTCTGAATGTCTCCAAGCGGGATCTTCCCGCTCGCGCCCAGCGCATATGAGAGACGTCTTGAGGCTACCCCGACACGCAGGATGGCGAAGCCGAGCGGACGACTAGTACAGACGGGCAGGCATCCGCGACTGGAGCAATTCAGATGCGGTTGTTTTTCACGCAGGACCTTGCCGTGAGCGATCACGGCAGGATGGGGAGGTATCATGTCCTACGGATTCAACGCGGTATTGACACAGATTCCATCGTTCGACGATGCCGTCTCCGATCCGTCCTGCGTCCAGCCCCCCTCGTGTGAGGGCGCGCCGAGTACGCGCTGACCTCGCGAACTCTCCATCTCCGACATCGCTGATCTGACCTCGCGGCGTTCGCGCCGAACGGTCGAGCTATGCCCGACGATGGAATCGCTTGAGGTCGCGCCATTTAGGGATCCTGGCCGGAACCCTGCATGGCGTTCACAACGCAACCTTATCTCTCAAGAGAAGTTTTAACGATGAACACATCGGAACAGGATCGCTGGTCACGCGTGAAGAGTCGGCTGCGCTCGAACGTGGGCGAAGACGTCTATACGAGCTGGTTCGCGCGCATGGATCTGGAAGGCGTGCAGGAGGAGAGCGTGCGTCTCTCGGTTCCCACGCGCTTCCTGAAGAGCTGGATTCAAGCGCATTACGCCGAGCGCGTGCTGTCGTGCTGGCAGGCCGAGATGCCCGAAGTGCATCGCATCGATCTCACCGTTCGCTCGGCCGTGCGTCCGGTCGTTCAGCAGAAGGAAGCGCCCGCGCCGGTCGAAGCACGCCGCTCGCCTGCGCCGGAGCTGCGCTCGACCGCGACCGCGCCGGTCTCGGCCAATCACGATGCGCTCGGTGGCTCGCCGCTCGATCCGCGCCTGACCTTCGCGAGCTTCGTCGTCGGCCGCTCCAACACGCTGGCGCATGCCGCTGCGCGTCAGGTCGCCGAGGGTCGCCGCGGCGACCCTGTCATGTTCAATCCGCTCTACATCCATGCCGGTGTCGGCCTCGGCAAGACGCATCTGCTCCAGGCGGTGACCTGGGCCGGCAATTCCGGCAACGAGCGCAAGGTGCTGTACCTGACCGCGGAAAAATTCATGTACGGCTTCGTCGCCGCACTGAAGACGCAGACGGCGCTCGCCTTCAAGGAAGCGCTGCGCGGCATCGACGTGCTCGTGATCGACGATCTCCAGTTCCTGCAGGGCAAGTCGACCCAGGCCGAGTTCTGCCACACGCTGAACGCGCTGATCGATGCCGGCCGCCAGGTCGTGATCGCGGCCGACCGGCCGCCGTCCGATCTCGAAAGCCTCGATGACCGCGTGCGCTCGCGGCTGGCCGGCGGCCTCGTGGTCGAGATGGGCTCGCTCGGCGAGGAGCTGCGGCACGGCATTCTCAAGTCGCGGGTCGCGGCGGCCCGCGCCCATCACGCGACATTCGAGGTGCCGGAGGAGGTGCTGACCTATCTGGCCCGCGCCATCACCCATAACGGCCGGGATCTCGAAGGCGCGATCAACCGTCTGCTCGCGCACTCGAAGCTCAACAACCGGCCGGTGACGCTGGAAATGGCGGAGCACGAGGTGCGCGACCTGATCCGGCCGCAGGAGCCGAAGCGGATCAAGATCGAGGACATCCAGCGCGTGGTGGCGCGGCAGTATAATGTCAGCCGCTCCGACCTGCTGTCCTCGCGCCGGACCGCCAACGTGGTCCGTCCGCGCCAGGTGGCGATGTACCTCGCCAAGACGCTGACCCTGCGCTCGCTGCCGGAAATCGGCCGCCGCTTCGGCGGGCGCGACCACACCACGGTGCTGCACGCGGTGCGCAAGATCGAGGCCCTGGTTTCCAAGGACACGGCGCTGTCGGACGAGGTCGAATCGCTCAAGCGCCAGCTTCAGGAATAAACGCCTAGCAGTCTGCTGAAGAACCCCCTCGCCACGGAGGGGGCTTGATGATTCACTTTATCCATCTCGAATCGTCAGAGGCGATCATGCGCGGCAGGTTTAAGGACCAGGGCGGCCTGTTTTCGTACATCG
>NZ_JARWCR020000047.1:0-68003 GCF_029846695.2 Bradyrhizobium nivariense
CAGGCTGTCCGTAATCTCTTCAGCCGAACCCGCCGCCACCTCTGCGAACCACCGCGACGGCGCCAAAAACAACACGACAATCTCCGCGCACGACTAACCTAGCGCAGATGAGGGTTGGGGTGAGGGGAGTCTCCGCAAGGACGGTGAGAGTTGGACTCGTGGAAGCTCCCTCACCCGAATTCGAGCAGAGCTCGAATTCGACCTCTCCCCGCGCGCGGGGAAGAGGTGAAGAATCACGCCTTGCTCAAACCCGCCGCCTTCATCGCTTCGCCCATCTGGGCGTCGCCCTTGTCCATGAAGCTGCCGAACTGGCCGGCATCGCCCCACACGGTGCCGAAGCCGCGGTTGCTCATGAAGTCCTTGAACTCGGCGGAGTCATAGACCTTCTTCAGCGCCGCGGTGAGCTTCGTTGCGAGCTCCGGCGGCAGGTTCTTCGGCGCGCCGATGCCGCGCCAGGCGCCGGTCGCGTAGGCGATGCCCATCGCCTCCTTCAGCGTCGGCACGTCCTTGAAGATCGGATTGCGCGCCGGCGCCATGATGGCAAGGCTCCTGGCCTTGCCGGCCTCGATGATGGCGCGGGCTTCCGGTACCGAGCAGGTGGTGAGGTCGAGGCCGCCGGCGGCGAGGTCCTGCATCGCGGGCGCGGCGCCGTTCGACGGCACCCAGGCGACCTGGTTGGCGGGCAGGCCCATCGCCTGCATCCAGCCGACCAGCGCGAGATGCCAGATGCCGCCTTGGCCGGTGCCGGAGGCCTTGAACTTGCCCGGAGGCGCGGCCTTGATGGCGTCGGCGAGGTCCTTCACCGTCTTGTAAGGCGAGGAAGAGGAAACCTGGATGCCCGGCGGGTCCTCGTTCATCAGCGCGAGCGGGGTGTAGCTCTTCGGCGCCAGCTCGGTCAGGCCCTGCCAGTGCATCATCGAGATTTCGACGGTGAGCATGCCGATGGTGTAGCCGTCGGGTTGCGCGGTCGCGATCGCGGTATGGCCGACGACGCCGGAGCCGCCGGTGCGATTGACCACGTTGAAGGGCTGGCCGAGATCCTTCTCCAGGAGCGCTGCGACAATGCGCGCAGTCGCGTCGGTGCCGCCGCCCGCGCCCCACGGCACGATCACGGTGACCGGCCGCGCCGGATAGGCTTGCGCAAGTGCGGGTGTGAGACCGAATGCGGCGGATGCCGCAACCGCAGCAGAAGAAACCGCAAAAGTGCGGCGCGAAATCTTGGACATCAATGCCTCCCAGCGGCGCCCGTGACACCGGGCGCTCTTGTCAATGGCGACATTCTAGTCGGCTTTGCAGCGCCGCTGCAAGGTAGCGCTACCAGCGCGCTGTGAGCAACGCGGCGCCACTCAAACCATGATCACTGCGGCTCCTCCGCGTCGCCCTTCGGCCGCGCGCCGCCGAAGATGCGGGTGCCTTCCGCGGTGAGATAAGGCTTCAGCGTTTCCCACGGCACGAATGCGACATATTCGCCCTCGGCGTAGGGCCCGACTGCATAGGGCGGGTAGTGGAAAGTGAGGCCGGAACTCTTGCCCGCGTCGGTTGAAGGCGCGAGCGTCACCGCGCCGATCTTGAGCAGGCTCGGCTCCACGCTCTTGAACCATTCGTCGGTCGCGGTCGCGCTGGCGTCGCGCTTCTTCTTCTCGACCTTGAGCGATGCGATCACCGCCTTCACCATCGCCTTCATGGTCGCCCCGTTGTCGGCGGTCTCAGCGAAGAACGGGCGGATCGAGATGCGCTTGTTCTCGGCCTTGTCCCACAGGATCGTGTTCACGTCCGAGTTGGGATGGGCACCATGGGTGTCCATGTAGTCGTTGCGGAGAATGCTGACATAGCGCTCGGCGACGACGGAGCGGATGTCGTATTTGCGCACAAAGTCCCAGCCGCCATCCTTGAAGAATTGCGGGTCCTCTTTGCGCGAGGCGGCGGCCTCGGACGCGTTCTTGTCGAGCCATTTCTTGCCTTCAGCCAGGCAGTCGGCCGCCAGCGCCGTGTCGACCTTGATCTTGTCGTCGAGGAATACGCGGGCCTCGATGCTCTTGTTCTTCACGACCGTGTCGGGTTTGGGGTCGGCGGCGAGAGACGGCGAGACCAGGGCGATCGCTGCAACGGCCGATAGCGTGGCGATGGTGCGCAAGAGCAAGCCTGCGTACGCATTTGCTCGATATGTCACTTGAGTATCCATAAAAGCGCCGAGCGGCGGCCGAACTACTCCGCCGCCTCGCTATGTCCGAGCCGCGCATTCAGCTTGCGGATCAGCTCTTCCGCCGCATCCGCGATCACCGTGCCCGGCGGGAAGATCGCTTCGGCGCCGGCCGCATAGAGCGCGTCGTAGTCCTGCGGCGGCACCACGCCGCCGATGATGATCATGATGTCGTCGCGGCCCTGCTTCTTCAGCGCGGCCTTCAGTTCCGGCACGGCGGTGAGGTGGGCGGCAGCGAGCGAGGAGACGCCGAGGATGTGGACGTCGTTCTCGACCGCCTGTCGCGCGGCTTCGTCGGCGGTCGCAAACAGCGGTCCGATGTCAACGTCGAAGCCGATATCGGCGAAAGCGGACGCAATCACCTTCTGGCCGCGGTCGTGACCGTCCTGGCCGATTTTTGCGACCAGGATGCGCGGGCGGCGGCCTTCCGCCTCCTCGAAGGCGTCGATCAGCGCCTGAACCTTCTCGACCCGGTTACCCATGCTGGACGCCTCCCGCTTGTAGACGCCGGTGATGGACTTGATCTCGGCACGGTGCCGGCCGAACACCTTTTCCATTGCGTCCGAGATTTCGCCGACAGTCGCCTTCGCCCGCGCAGCGTCGATGGCGAGCGCCAAGAGATTGCCGTTGCCTTCGCCGGCCGAGCGCGTCAGCGCGGCGAGCGCGGCGTCGACATCGGTCTGGTTGCGCTCGGATTTCAGCCGCGTCAGCTTGTCGATCTGGAGCCGGCGGACATTGGTGTTGTCGACCTTGAGGATGTCGATCGGTGCCTCATCCGTCGGCTTGTACTTGTTGACGCCGATCACCGCCTGCTTGCCGGCATCGATCCGGGCCTGGGTCTTGGCCGAAGCTTCCTCGATGCGCAGTTTCGGCACGCCGGCCTCGATCGCTTTCGCCATGCCGCCGAGCTCCTCGACCTCCTGGATGTGGCCCCAGGCCTTCGCAGCGAGGTCGCGCGTGAGACGCTCGACATAATACGAGCCGCCCCAGGGGTCGATGATGCGGGTGGTGCCGCTCTCCTGTTGCAGGAAGAGCTGGGTGTTGCGGGCGATGCGGGCCGAGAAATCGGTCGGAAGTGCGAGCGCCTCGTCGAGCGCGTTGGTGTGCAGAGATTGGGTGTGGCCCTGCGTCGCCGCCATCGCCTCCACGGTGGTGCGCATCACGTTGTTGAAGACGTCCTGCGCGGTCAGCGACCAGCCGGATGTCTGGCAATGCGTGCGAAGCGACAGCGAGCGCGGATCCCTGGGATTGAACGGCTTCAGCAGCTTCGCCCAGAGCAGCCGCGCGGCGCGCATCTTGGCCACTTCCATGAAGAAGTTCATTCCGGTCGCCCAGAAGAACGACAGGCGCGGCGCGAAGCGGTCGACGTCGAGACCTGCGGCAAGGCCGGCGCGAAGATATTCGACGCCGTCGGCCAGCGTATAGGCGAGCTCGAGGTCCTGCGTCGCGCCGGCCTCCTGCATGTGATAGCCGGAGATCGAGATCGAATTGTATTTCGGCATTTTTTGCGAGGTGTACGCAAAAATGTCCGAGATGATCCGCATCGAGGGTGCAGGCGGATAGATATAGGTGTTGCGCACCATGAACTCTTTCAGAATGTCGTTCTGAATAGTCCCTGAGAGCTTTTCCGGCGCTACGCCCTGTTCGCCCGCGGCGGCAACGTAGAGCGCGAGGATCGGCAGCACCGCGCCGTTCATGGTCATGGACACGCTCATCTGGTCGAGCGGAATCCCCGCAAACAGCGTGCGCATGTCGTAGATGGAATCGATGGCAACGCCGGCCATGCCGACGTCGCCGCCGACGCGCGGATGATCGCTGTCATAGCCGCGATGGGTGGCGAGATCGAAGGCGACCGAAAGACCCTTCTGGCCCGCCGCGAGGTTGCGGCGGTAGAACGCGTTGGAATCCTCCGCCGTGGAGAAGCCAGCATATTGCCTGACGGTCCAGGGCTGGTTGACATACATGGTCGGGTAGGGGCCGCGCAGGTACGGGGCGATGCCCGGATAGGTCTGGAGGAAATCGAGGCCGGCCAGATCCGCCTCGCCATAGGTGGGCTTCACCAGGATGCCCTCGGGCGTCAGCCACGGCTCGGCGCTGCCGGCGGGTGCGGCGGTGGCGATGCGCTCGAAGGCGATGTCTGCAAAATTGGGAATGCGGCTCATGGCTTCAACCATATCATGGGCGCTCAATCATGGTCCGGATGCTGATGGCTGACGATGGTCGCCATCTTCTCCGGCCCATAATTCTGTTGCGTGGTCTGGCTCGGCAGATTGGCGATACCGACGACCCAGCCGAGCCGGGATTCGGTTCCATATTGCCGTGTCGGTACCACGTGATCCGGGCGGTCGAAGGTGCCGGTCATGATCTCGATGCGCGGGCCGTCGATGCGGTGGAAGCTGAGCGGCGTGCCGCAGGCAGCGCAGAAATCGCGCATTGCGATCGACGAGGACTGGAACGCCGACGGCGTGCCCTTGGTCCAGGCAAAGTCGGTTTTCTCGATGTCGGCATAGGAGGCGAACGGCGCGCCCGTCGCCTTCTGGCACATCCGGCAATGACAAATGCTGATCTTGGCGGGTGCCGCCGAGACCGCAAATCGCACGGCGCCGCATTGGCACCCGCCGGTGAGCACTGGTTTGACTGTTTCCGTCATGCCTGCTCCATCCGTCGATAGGCGTCTTGCAGCGTGGCAAGCGCATCGCCGCCGGCGAAGACGAAGCCCGTGACGCCGGCAGCCCGCAATGCCGCCTCGGCTTCAGCGGGGCGGCCTGCCAGATAGATATGTCTGCTGCCTGCGGTTTGCAGGGCCTTCGCCGCGGCTTCGCCGTGTTCCGCATAGACCTTGTCGCCGGAACAAAGGCAGGCAAGCTCTGCGCCGGAAGCCTTGAACGCGGCGGCCAGCTTGGCTGGATCGGCAAAGCCCTCGCTGTCGATGGCCTCGATGCCGCCGGCCTCGAAGAAGCCCTTGGCAAAGGTCGCGCGCGCGGTGAAATCGGCGGGCGTGCCGAGATTGGCCAGAAACACTTTGGGCCGTGCGCCGCGCGCCTTCAGCGCCGCATCGGATTTGTCGCGCAGCATCTCGAATGGCTGCGCCAACCGGATCGGCGGCAGCGCGTCGAATTCGTATTTTTGTTCGCCGTAAGGCGCCAGTGCGACCGGCGTCGCCGGCAGCACGGCCACGTCGCTCTCGTGCAGGTTCGGAAATTCGCTGGCGCCCGTCAGCACGTCGCGGCGCTTTGCGATATTGGCGTCGCGCGCCTTTCGCGCGGCCGCGACCTTGCTCTGGAACAGGCCCTGCTGAAGCGCGGCGAAGGCGCCACCGGCTTTCTCGCTCTCCTGGAACAGCGCCCAGGCGGCGTCGCAGAGCTGCGCCGTCAGCGTCTCGATGCCGCCTGCGCCGGCCGCGGGATCGCTGACCTTGGCGAGGTTGCTTTCTTCCAGCAGCACGGCTTGCGTGTTGCGCGCAACGCGCCGCGCGAACGGATCGGGCAGACCCAGCGCCAGAGTGTGCGGGAGCACGGTGATCGCGTTGGCGCCGGCAAGTCCGGCCGCAAACGTCGCCATGGTCGCGCGCAGCATGTTCACATAGGGATCGCGCTGCGTCAGCATGCGCCAGGCGGTATCGGCGGCGATGAACAGCGGTTTTGGCGTGAGCCCGCATGCCGTCTCGATCCGTGCCCACAGCAGCCGGAGCGCGCGGAATTTTGCCATGGTCAAAAACTGGTCTGCATCTGCGGCAAGCCGTGCATAGACCATGCCCTGCGCCTGCTCCAGCGGAACGCCGGCGCTTTCGATCGCGCGCAAATAGGCGACGCCGCAGGCGAGCACGAAGGCGAGCTCCTGCACCTCGGAGCCACCGGCATCGTGGATCACGCGCCCGTCGGCGGACGTAAACGGCCCCTTGAAGCCGAGCGCGGCGAGGCCCTTGATGCCGCCGGTGACGGCCGGAACGATCTCGTCCCAGGTATAGGGGCTGTGGCCCCACACCGCGCCGGCCGCGAGCGGATCGAGCCCGAAGCGGATGTCGCAGGCGGCGGGATCGAGACCCCCGCTCTTCACATATTCCGCGACATGGATCGCCGCCATCCGTGATTGCGGACCGATCTGAAGCTCGAGGCCGATGCCGGCGTCGAGGTGGATGTCCTTCAAGACTCGTGCGACCGCATCGGCCGTTGGTTCCAGACCAAAACCGTGGCTGCCATTGCCGCCGGCGAACACCAGCGCAAGCCCCGTCGCGCCATTTTCGAGATCGGTCAGCGCCTGCGCGTTCGCGGCCGCCGCATCGGGGTGGTCGATCCGCTGCATGATCTGCCAGGGCGCCGCCGCCGGCCGCCCCACCACGGGCGCAATGCCCTTAGCGCGCGGATAGAGCGGATCGATCTTGATTCCGTCATAGGTTTTGCCGACCAGCTTCTCGAACGGCGCGCCCTTCAGCACGCCATCGACCAGCTTGCGCCAGTCTTCGACGGTCGCCTTGGGAAAATCCGCCGCCAGCGGCAGGTCGTCAGTCGCGGAGGTCATGCGGCGAGGGGCTCCCGAAATCTTGTTGTTCGCAGGCGAAATTGCCACGGCGGGCCGTCCCTGCAAACGGTTGTTTTTGGTTAACCGGTATCCGGAAGCCGCTCAATGCCTTGCGTCGAGACGCTGGCCAGCCCGTCACGGACACGAATGCCTGCGATCACGCGGTCAGGCGCGATCTCGGCCAGCGGCACCAGCACGAAGGCACGCTCGAACAGGCGCGGATGCGGCAGGGTCAGGTCGGGCTTGTGCATCGACACATCGTCATAGGCGATCATGTCGAGATCGAGCGTGCGTGGCCCCCAGCGCCGCTCCTTGTCGCGCGTGCGGCCGAATTTCTGCTCGATCTTCTGCATCACGAACAGCAGCGCATGCGGATCGAGGCTGGTCTCGATCTCGATGCAGGCGTTGATGAAGGGCGCCTGGTCCTCGTCGCCCCAGGGCGGCGTCGTATAGTCGGCGGAGCGCGCGATCAACGCGGCCTGCGCCATGCCGCAGATATGGGCGATCGCCTTTTGGAACGTCGCGCGGACATCGCCGACATTGCCGCCGAATGCAATGAGGACGCTCGCCATGTCAGGGGTGCCGCGCGCGCGTCAGCATGATGCCGACGTCGTCGAAGATCGCGGCAATCGGCGCATGCGGCTTGTGCACGGTGATCTTGACGGCGCGGATGCGCGGAAAGTGCGACAGGATGGCGTCGGCCACCGCGCCGGCCGCTCGCTCCAGCAGCTTGTAATTGGTGTTCTTGAACGCCGCGGTCGTGGTCGCCACGACCTCGGCGTAGGACACGGTGTCGGCGAGCCGATCGCTGCGCGAAGGCTCCGACAGGTCGGTGTAGAGCTCGAGGTCGATGACGAAGCGCTGGCCGACTTCTGTTTCGTGATCCATCACGCCGTGGCGGGCATGGATCGACAGGCCGGTCACGAAGATCGTATCGGTCATTGCTTGCTCTCGATTGCGTGCGCCACTCGCAGGGCCTGCAAGGTCTCGGCGACGTCATGGGTCCGGATGATTTTCGCGCCGCGCTGTGCGGCGATCAGATGCGCGGCGATCGAGCCGGCGAGCCGCTCTTTCGGCTCCGACGGCGACACCGAAGCGATGAAGCGCTTGCGCGAGGCGCCGACCAGGACCGGCAGGCCGAACATGTCGAATTCACGCAGCCGCGCCAGCGCAATCATGCTCTGCTCGGCGGTCTTGCCGAAGCCGATGCCGGGATCGAGCACGATCTTGTCGCGGGCGATGCCGGCTTGTGCCGCGATCTCCAGCGAGCGCTGAAAGAACGCCTTCATGTCCGCGATGATGTCGATGGCGGGATCGACGCTGTCGCGGTTGTGCATGACGATGACGGGGACGCCCTTAGCGGCCACCAGCGACGCCATGCCGGCGTCGCGTTGCAGGCCCCAGACGTCGTTGGCGATCGCCGCGCCCTGGGCGAGCGCGAAGGCCACCACTTCCGCTTTCATGCTGTCGATCGAGACGGGCACGCCGAGCGACACGACGCCTGATAGCACCGGCTCGAGCCGTACCAGCTCGTCTTCCGCCGTGACCGGCCGGGCGCCCTTGTAAGGCCGGGTGGACTCGGCACCGATATCGATGATGTCGACCCCGGCCTCGATCATCGCCCGCGCCCGCGCGATTGCCTGCTCGGGCGCGATGAATTCGCCGCCGTCGGAGAAGGAATCCGGGGTTACGTTGAGCACGCCCATCACCGCCGGGATCGGCCGCTGCAGCAGCGTCCGCAGCACGTCAGGCCCGACTGAACCGGCCGCCGGGACGGATGGGGAGGGCGAGGCATTCATGCGCGTGGCTTTGCGCGGTCAGGGAGGGGGAGTCAAGACCAACACCCTCGCTGTCATTGCCCGCGAAGGCGGGCAATCCAGTATTCCGAGGCATTGCGATGATACGGAGGAGCCGCGGCGTACTGGATACCCCGCCTTCGCGGGGTATGACACCGAGAGCTAACGCCGCGGGTCGTATGCCGAGAGAGGACGACCTAATACGAAATCTTCGGCGGCAGCTTCTTCGCCTTGGCGATGATGTCGCCGACCGACTTCTCCGAGGGCAGGATGCGGAGGAGCTTTTTCTTCTCGTTGGCATCCCGCATGCTCTGGGCGAGCCTTGCCGGATTCCGATAGGAGAGCTCGCGCACGGTGGTGACGCCGGCGGCGCGGACCAGGCCGACCTTGGCCCGGCCCATGCCGGGGATGCGCATGTAGTCGGAGACGTTTGCCCATTCCAGCAGCGACTGCTCGCTGATGCCGGTCTTGGCGGAGAGCGCCTTGCGGCCCTTCACGGTCGAGGCCGCCTCGAGCAGCGCATCGGTGGTGCGGATACCTTGCGCCTTCAACTTGTTGGCGGCAAAGGTCGACAGGCCCTCAATCTCGGAGATCGGATATGTCATGATGCTCGATATGAAATGCGCAGGCTTCAGGCGAACTGGCTGAGGCCCGGGGTCCCCGCGATGATCTTGCCCATCTGATCCGCTCCGATTTTGTCTCGGCCGAAGCGAAAAAGTTCACGGGCGACGTTCTGAATCTCGGACATGCCAAGTCCCAGGCCCATCAGGCGCGTGCCGAGCGCCATCAGGCCGCCGCCCATCAGCCGCGACAGTCCGCCGCCGCTGCTGGACGCCTCGATAGCGGCCTCCGCACCGGGGATATGATCGATCAGGGTTTGGACACTGTCGGAAGGACCCTCGTTACGGAGGAAGCCCAGGATAATGCCGACGGTCTTTTCAGCGACAGCACTATCTATGCTGGCGTTTGTCGCCAGCCGTCCGATCAGCTCGTCCATATGGCCTGCCCCTCAGCCGGTTCACATGCCGGAGTATTGCTTTCGAAAATGATCTTGAGCCGGTGTGATGTGAAATACAAGCGATGAACGCGACCAAGTTCCGATTCACTCTCGAACGCGCGACAAGTGTTGCAGCGATGCAAGAGCGGAGATGGAATCGGCGAAAAAATGCCGCGGTGCGAATGCGTATTTCCTACTTTCGGCGGATGCCGCCCGCATGTTTCCGACAATGTCGCATGCTTGGAGCGCGTTGAATGGTTTTAATCGGCGCGCGACATGCGTTAAACTAAGGAACTGGCGCATTTGAGTTTCGATACGCGAAACACGGCAGAGAGATCAGAGAGAATAATGACCGCACAGGACAGCAAGCTCGGCGACACCGACGATAAGATCTTCGTCGGCAAGGGAGACGAGCAGGCATGGCTGACGCTGGCGCTCGCCAATCGCCACGGCCTCGTCACGGGTGCAACCGGAACCGGTAAGACGGTGTCGCTGCAAGTCATGGCGGAAGGATTTGCGCGCGCCGGTGTTCCGGTCTTCGCGGCCGATATCAAGGGCGACCTCTCCGGCATCTCCGAGGTTGGCGAGGCCAAGGACTTCATCGTCAAGCGCGCCACCGAGATGGGCCTGACGTTCCAGCCCGACCAGTTCTCGACGGTGTTCTGGGACGTGTTCGGCGAGCAGGGCCACCCGGTACGGGCGACCGTCACGGAAATGGGGCCGCTGCTGCTCGCACGCATGCTCGACCTGAACGACGTGCAGGAAGGCGTGCTCAACGTCGCCTTCCGCGTCGCCGACGACAACGGGCTGACGCTGATCGACATGAAGGATCTGCGCGCGCTGCTCGATGCCATCGTGCCGGATGCCGGCAAGAAGGGGGCGGATGCCGAGGAAAGCCCGCTTGCCGACATCAAGAAGGAGGCGCAAGGCTTCGGCAATGTCACCAAGGCGACCGTCGGCACCATCCAGCGCCAGCTCCTGGTGCTGGAGAACCAGGGCGGCACCAAATTCTTCGGCGAGCCGGCGCTGACGCTGAAGGACTTCATGAAGACCGACCGCGACGGCCGCGGCATGGTCAACATCCTCGTCGCCGACAAGCTGCTTCAGAGCCCACGGCTTTACGCGACATTCCTGCTGTGGATGCTGTCAGAACTGTTCGAGGAGCTGCCCGAGGCCGGCGACCTGCCCAAGCCGAAGCTGGTGTTCTTCTTCGACGAGGCGCATCTGCTGTTCAACGACGCGCCCAAGGCACTGATGGACAAGATCGAGCAGGTGGTGCGCCTGATCCGCTCGAAGGGCGTCGGAGTCTATTTCGTGACGCAAAACCCCGTCGACGTGCCCGACCGCGTGCTCGGGCAATTGGGCAACCGGGTGCAGCACGCGCTGCGCGCCTTCACTCCGCGTGACCAGAAGGCGGTCGCCGCCGCAGCCCAGACCTTCAGGCCCAACCCGAAGCTCGACACCGCCAAGGTGATCATGGAGCTCGGCAAGGGCGAGGCGCTGGTGTCCTTTCTCGAAGGCAACGGCACGCCGGCAATGGTCGAGCGGGTGATGATCCGGCCGCCATCGGCCCGGATCGGACCGATCACGCCGGAAGAACGCAAGGCGATCATGGATGCAAGCCCGGTGAAGGGCAAATATGACACCGCCGTTGATGCAGAGTCCGCCTACGAGATGATCCAGAAGCGCATTGCCGGCACGGCTGCGACTGTCGATCCCGGCGCGGCTGGCGGAATTGGAGGCGGTGGAATCCTCGGCCAGATCGGCTCGATCGTCGGCACCATCTTCGGCACCAATGTCAAGCGCGGCCGCCTGTCGACGGGCCAGGTCATCGCGCGCGACGTGACCCGATCGATGACCAACCAGGTGATCGGGGGGATGGCGGCCAATATCGGCAAGTCGGTCGCCGGCCAGCTCGGTGGCTCGATCGGCCGCACGTTGGTCCGCGGCGCGCTCGGCGGCTTGCTGCGGCGGTAGGCAGAAAGCCCTGTTTGAGGCAATTGGTCCGCAAACCCGCCGCTTGTGCGCGACGGGTACAAATTCGGGTGAACAGGACTCTCCAAGCGCCCGTCGGTCTGCTAGGTGCTATGGCCCCTGACTGGACCAAACCGTGACCTCATCTGAATCTATCGCCAAATCCAGCGCATTCCGAACCCTGTCGCTGCGTGCGCCGCTCGACCTGCTCTTCCTGCTCTGCTGCTTCATTCTAACCGCCGACGTCATCGGTCCCGAGATCTTCGGGCACGGCAAGACCAAGGATTACGGGCTGTGGTACTGGGCCGGGCAGCAGGTCTTGCAGGGTGGGCCGCTGTATCCCGGCGACATCCGTGAGTACTTCGAGTTCATCTACCCACCGCTGCCGGCGATCCTGCTGGCGATTCCGAGCTGGTTCGGCAAGATCGCGCTCTACACCGTGCTGTCGATCCTGAATGTTTTGGCGTGGTGGTACACGGGGATGTTGTCCAATGCCATGACCGGTTCGGGCCGCTGGCCCGGCCCCTGGCTGGAGGCACTGCCCGCTCTCGTCACCGTGACCTTCGTGTTCGACATGTTCGACCTCGGTCAGCCGAACCTCGTCCTGCTGGCGATGATGCTCTACGGCTTCTGGAGCTTGCAGCATCAACGCTCCTGGCTCGCGGGCTTCATGTTCGGACTCGCGACTGCCATCAAGGTGTTTCCGATCGCGGTGCTGCCCTATCTGGTCTGGCGGCGGAAATGGGGGGCCGTCGTCGCTACGGTCGTTTTCACCGGCATGCTTCTCTATGTCGTGCCGGCGCCGATCCGCGGCTTCGAGCGCAACGCCGCCGAGCTGAAGACCTGGTATCAGGGCATGGTCGGGTCGAGCTCGGAAAAGGGCTTTGGCCAGCGCGACGAGCAGAACTGGTCGTGGGTCAACCAGTCCCTCATCGCCGTCACCCATCGGCTCGTCCGCCCGATCAACTACAATCAGGAGGATCCCAACAAGCCGCCGCGCAGGATGAATGTCATCGACGTCGACTACAGGACGGCGAACTGGATCGTGCTGGCGCTGTCGGCGTTGCTGGGACTCGGCTTCGTCGCGGTCATGCCACGGCAAGCGCGGCGAACGGCGCGCTCGGATGCGGAGGAGCTCGGCATCCTGTTTTGCCTGATGACGGTGGCATCGCCCCTGGCGCGGCAATACTATTTCATGTGGCTGTTTTTCCCGATGACGGTGCTGATGCATCGCGCCGCCTTCGACGAGCGAGCGAACGTACGACTGGGAACCTGGCTCGCCCTTGGCGCCGCCGGCGTCCTCATGCTGCTGGCGCTGCCGTGGTTTCCCAATATCTTCCAGGCCTGGGGCAATAACCTCGTCGCCACGGCGATCCTCGCAGCTAGTCTCGCATGGCACATCCGGCATCCGCCGGTAGCGGCTGGTCCCAAGGCCGCGGCAGCGCTAAAAGCCAAAACCTCTTGAGAAGACTTCTTGAAAAGACATCTTGAGCCCCGACGTCTTGGGACTCGAACGCAGGAAATACGACCATGGCCAATGCGCAGCTTCAATCCGTGCTCGACCACATCGACAAGGATTTTGACAACAGCCTGGAGCGTCTGTTCTCGCTGTTGCGGATCAAGTCGATCTCCGCCGATCCGGCCTTCGCGGCCGATTGCAAGGCGGCGGCCGAGCATCTTGCCAAGGACATCGCGAGCCTCGGCGTTGCGACGGAAGTGAGGCCGACCGCCGGCCATCCCGCCGTCGTCGGCAAGAGTGTCGCGGGCGGACGGCCGCATGTGCTGTTCTACGGTCACTACGACGTGCAGCCGGTCGATCCGCTCGATCTCTGGCACCGTCCGCCGTTCGAGCCTGTTGTCACCGACCATGCCGACGGCCGCAAGATCATCGTCGCGCGCGGCGCCGAAGACGATAAGGGCCAGGTCATGACCTTCGTCGAGGCCTGCCGCGCCTGGAAGAAGGTGACGGGCTCGCTGCCGGTCGACGTCACTTTCCTGATCGAAGGCGAGGAGGAGGTCGGCTCGAAGAACTTCGTGCCGTTCATCGAGGCCAACAAGCAGGAGTTCAAAGCGGACTACGTGCTGGTCTGCGACACCGGCATGTGGGACCGCGACACGCCGGCCATCACGACCTCGCTGCGGGGCCTGCTCTACGAAGAACTGAAGATCACCGCCGCTAATCGCGACCTGCATTCCGGCGTGTTCGGCGGCAGCGCGATGAACCCGATCCGGGTGCTGACGAAGATTCTGGGCGGGCTGTTCGACGATGACAACCGCATCACCATTCCCGGCTTCTATGACGGCGTGAAGGATACGCCGCCGGACATTCTCGCGCAGTGGAAGAAGCTCGACTTCACGCCGGACACGTTCCTCAAGCCCATCGGGCTCTCACTCCCGGCCGGCGAGAAGGGCCGGCTCCTGGTCGAGCAGGCTTCCACGCGTCCGACCTGCGACGTCAACGGCATCTGGGGCGGCTATATCGGCGAGGGCTCCAAGACGGTGATCCCGTCGCACGCCTCGGCAAAGGTCTCCTTCCGCTTGGTCGAAGGGCAGGACCCCCAAAAGATACGCAAGGCTTTCCGCGAGTATGTGTCGGCGCGGATTCCGGGAGACTGCAAAGTCGAATTCGGCGATCATTCCGCCGGGCCCGCCATCGCGCTCGACTGGAACATGAAGCCGCTCGCCGCCGCCAAGACTGCGCTGACGGAGGAATGGGGCAAGGAGACCGTGCTGATGGGCTCGGGTGCGTCAATCCCGATCGTCGCCGACTTCAAGCGCGCGCTCGGGCTCGACTCGCTGCTCGTCGGCTTCGGCCTCGACGACGACAACATCCACTCGCCGAACGAGAAGTACGATCTCCGCAGCTTCCAGAAAGGCATCCGCTCCTGGGCCCGCATCCTCGCCGCGCTGGCGGAGGTGAAGTGATTGAGTAGGGTGGGTTAGCCCTGCGGCTGTGCGAAGCGCAGTCGCTGGGCGTAACCCACCAACTTCGCCCTGCGATCGAGCACGCATGGTGGGTTACGCTTCGCTAGGCCGTGAACCTATAAACTCGCCAGGCGGACGGCATGCCAGAGTCCGCTGTGCCCCGATAGCCGACGTATTGTTGCATAGCAGCGAAACGACGCGATGGGCCAACCGGACTCATGCACCGTAGCAAAGGGAAGCCTATTCGATGATCACCTCGTCGGCGCGGGCGAGCTGCGTCGGTGGCATGTCGACGCCGAGCGCCTTGGCCGTCTTGATGAATAGCTCGATTTTTCGTGGTTTGCTGCACCGGCAGGTCAGCCGGCTGATCGCCCTTGAGAATCCGACCCGTATAGACACCACCCAGACGGAAAGAATCGCTAATGCTGCTTGCCCGGCTGTTCAATAGCGACATCCAGGCTCGCCGCTAGAGGTAGGCTTTGGTCGCATTCACGATCATTTCCTGCTGTCTTTCACAAAGCGGACAAAGAGCGCGAACCCTGAACTGTGCCCATCAATCCGGGCATTTGCGAAATCGACAAACGCTATCAACCTCGCGACTCCGACTGGACTGGCGCTCCAATAGGGAATTGCTCCTTCTCCATCGTCAGTTAAGTCGGGGAACACGCGACGATCGATAGCGGGATTTCCGCAACTGGTGTCGATAAGAGTGGCAAGTTCTCGAGCGTTCGGGAGCCGCCAGCCGTCGCCGAGCGCTGCCGCGCTGACCTTTGCTTCGGATATACTCATCGCTTGCGGTTGCCCCTGACAACCTCCATGGCTCCACTGAGCACCGACGGTGCAGCGCTGCCAAGTCAATCCAGTCTGCCGGTCCACCGCATAGGCGCTTTCAACTTTGAAGCGTCCCTTCACGCAAGCCGCGTTCGCTGTGCTCGCCAGAACAAGGAAGGACAATTGGCCCACTATCCAAATCGCGCGCGTAGCGGCGACTGCTCTCTCTCCGGCACAACGCAATTTCAAGCGTGCTCCCGTTTCGACAAACCCTTCCATGAAAGCTGCCCTTTGTCTCAGTAGCGCCGAGGGGTAGGTAGAGGACGCAAGGCGGCGCGAGGATGGCAAGCCTTGTCCATTCGCGGTATGTTGCCCAGTCCTCACAACATTAGCGGCACAGCCGCGCTGTGCGGGATCTGTAGCTCTTCTATAGGCTCATCTATCGACCGACCCCAAGCTATCCCACGCAAAATCACGCAAGAGATCGCATGATGGCCGCCCCTACCATGGCCAGAGTCGCATTGCGGTGTTCGCCATCGACTGAACTGCCGGTCAGATAGACCGAGACAAACACCGGCGGCTGGTCGGGAGAAGGCCACAGGACAGCGACATCATTTGTTGTGCCC
This sequence comes from Bradyrhizobium nivariense, assembly GCF_029846695.2. Lineage (NCBI taxonomy): Bacteria > Pseudomonadati > Pseudomonadota > Alphaproteobacteria > Hyphomicrobiales > Nitrobacteraceae > Bradyrhizobium > Bradyrhizobium nivariense. The sequence continues at coordinate 15,808 of NZ_JARWCR020000047.1, forward strand.
CTTTCTCCGGCGCCAGTCTTATCGCCGATCCGCCAATTTCGCGGCAACCCGGCTCGAAGCCTCTTATCGCCCGTTTTATTGCCGACGAGCCACCCAGTCAGGCGGTCCTTCGAAACCGGGGTCAATGCACTCCCCGCAACGAGCGTACGAATATTGGACAACATAGCGGCAGGCGAGGTCGTATCGCGCAGATCTCCCGGTATGGATTCGTTCAGATCGGGCTCAATGCGATCCAAGCGGGTAACGGTGTCGCCCAGAGACCGGGCATAAGCCGTCAAGCCATCCGGTCCATCAAGGGTCGACAGCAACAAATTTCCGGCGGTATCGTCGCTGAAGGTCATGGCCGCCTGGCATATCTCCGCGAGGGTCATGCCATCTCCGCCGGCGCGGTTCTTGGTCACGGGAGAGTCCACCACGACCTCGGTCGATTCGAACTTTATGCGGCGGTCCAGTTGATCATTGCCCTTGTCAACGCGGGTCAAGACCGCAGCGACTGCCAAAAGCTTGAACGTACTGCACATCGGGAACCGCTCTTCAGAGCGGTATCCCCCCTGCCTGGTGTTCTGTGTGTCAACGATGGCGACGCCAAGCCTGCCACCGCGCTCCTTCTCGAGCTTCTCCAGATTGCCAGCCAGTTCGTCCGACCATGCCCCACTTCGTTGCGCGAAGACCTTTGTCCCGTCCAAGAGCCATCCGCCAGCAGTCGCCAAGGCAGCATTGGTAAATAGCCGGCGGTTGAGCATCTTATTCTCCTTCAATTTGGGAGACTTTCTCTGTCCATAACCCTCAGTATTGACAAGCGATCAAAAGTCAGGTGAGCCATTAGTTATATTTGGGTCTTGACGATATGTTCGGTTCACATCTCCCGTTTGGCGCCTTGCACGCTTTTGAAGCTTCTGCGCGCCATCTGAGCTTTACGCGCGCCGGCCTGGAGCTTCGCGTCACGCAGGCGGCCGTCAGCCATCAGGTGAAATCCCTGGAAGAAATCCTGGGGGTTAAATTATTTCGGCGTTTGCCGCGCGGACTGGCGCTCACCGACGAAGGCCTCGCATTGGTACCAGTTCTGACCGAAACCTTCGGCCGAATTCGCGCCACGCTCGACCAATTCGCGAATGGCCAGTTCCGCGAAGTCGTGACCGTGGGGGTCGTAGGGACGTTCGCCACCAGGTGGCTGCTGCCAAGACTGCCCTCGTTCTACAACGCGCATCCGAAGGTCGACTTGCGCGTCCTTACGAACAACAACCGCGTCGACATAGCGGGAGAAGGCCTCGATTTCGCCGTTCGCTTTGGCGACGGCACATGGCAGGCTACCTTCGCGATCGAACTGATGTCCGCGCCTCAATCTCCGCTCTGCGCGCCCGAGATTGCAACGCGGTTGCTGCAGCCCGAAGATCTTTACCGGGAGGTGCTCCTGCGATCGTATCGAATCGACGAATGGGAACGCTGGTTCGCGGCCATCGGAAGGGACTGTCCGCGAGCGCGAGGCATCGTCTTCGATTCCTCCGTCAGCATTGCTGAAGCGGCCGCGTACGGCGCTGGAGTCGCGCTGCTGCCGCTTCCGATGTTCACGCGCGAACTCGACAAGGGTACCCTCGTTCGACCTTTCGAATACGAAATCGTGCTGGGCAGCTATTGGCTCACGAGGTTGAAGTCGAGACGTCCAACGTCGGCAATGCTTGCGTTCCAAGAATGGTTGATGGCCAACGTCGCTTGTCAAGATACACGGGCGGCGATGCCAACTACCGCATTATGACTGGTTGGGATTACGAGGTGCATCTAACGCAAGCGGGAGATGGCCCATGGCGGGTGCCGGAAGCCAACAATCCGTTTGGCGTTTTCATTCGTACGCCCAACGTTGAAGTCATTGCGGCAAGGGTGGACGACTTGATTATTCGTCCCGGTGGAGTGCTGCATCATCGAGAGTGGGGCCTCTATGAGGTTGGCATATTAGGGCCTGACGGAATGCTCGTCCGCATCGGCTGGCCTTTCGGCTGATGAAGACTAATTAAGCCCGCCGAAGCCTGCTTAGGGTCATTCGCGACAGGTTCGAGCCTGGCAGTAAGTCCGACTATGTGTTGTTGCGCCGAAAGCGGAAGTAAGTTCAGTGCGTTAGCGAAATAGCGGCGGGCCATTGCCGGTTGAAAGCGTCGGTCAGGACGTGATTCAAGCTCCGAAACCGGAGCCTCGAATCATGCGCTACGAACTCAGTGACTATGAATGGACCGCCATCAAACCGATGCTGCCGAACAAATCTCGCGGCGTTCCGCGCGTAAACGACCGGCGCGTGCTCAACGGTATCTTTTGGGTCTTACGCTCAGGCGCTCCGTGGCGCGATCTGCCGGAAACCTACGGTCCTCGTACCACTTGCTATAATTGCTTCGTTCGTTGGCGGCGAGCTGGCGTCTGGGACCCGGATCATGGATGCAATGGCCACCGGTCACGACGCGGCCGTGCAGATGATCGATACCTCCGTCGTGCGCGTGCACCAGCACGGAGCCTGCATCGCGGACAACAATCAGCAAGATATGGGTCGCTCGCGTGGTGGCCTGACCAGCAAGATTCACGCGGTAGTGGACACCAACGGCCTGCCGGTCCATCTCGCGCTCACGCCCGGTGAAGCGCATGACAATCGGCTGTGTTCGGTTCTGCTTAGCGCGTTGCTCCCACAAACAATGTTGCTCGCGGATCGTGGATACGACGCAAACTGGATCAGGGAGCTTGCCCGACAGCAAGGAGCTTGGGCTAACATTCCGCCGAAACGAAATCGGAAAGACCCAATCTGCTTTAGTCCCTATCTGTATCGCGCGCGCAACCTGATCGAACGGTTCTTCAACAAGATCAAGCAATGTCGTCGTGTCGCAACCCGGTACGACAAACTCGCGGCCAACTATCTGGCGTTTATCAAACTCGCATCAATCCGAATTTGGTTGCGTGCTAACGAGTCCACGCCCTAACCCACCCCACGAAGCGCCCCAAATAAAAACGCCGCCCGGAATTGGGCGGCGTTTCATTCCAAAAGGCGTAGAGGTTAGTTGACCGCTACCCTACACCAAATCCGGAAAATCTCAAGACCGGTAGCCCGGCAGCTCGCGGTCGAGCTTGCGCAGCAGCGGCGGCCACACCAGGTTGGTGGCGCGCAGCTCGGCACGGTCGCGGTTGGCGAGCAGCTCGGTGTTCTTGTCGATCGCGACGTCGTCGACCGGATAGACCGGCGTGCCCAGCGCGCGCGTGCGCACCTGCATCGAGCAGGCCCGCTCGAGGTGATACATGCGCTCGAAGGCCGAGGCGACCGAGCGGCCGACCGTCATCGTGCCGTGGTTGCGCAGCAACATGTGGTTATGGTCGCCGAGGTCCTTCTGAAGGCGCGGCCGCTCGTCGTGGTCGAGCGCGATGCCTTCATAGTCGTGATAGGCGAGGTCGTGGGTGACGAGTTGCGCGGTCTGGTTCAGCGGCAGCAGGCCTTCGGCGCTGCTCGACACCGCGGTGCCGTCGAGGGTGTGGAGGTGCAGCACGCAGATCGCGTCCTCGCGCACCTCGTGGATCGCCGAATGGATGGTGAAGCCGGCCGGGTTGATGCTGTACTCGCTCTCGGAGAGCTGGTTGCCGTGCAGATCGACCTTGACGAGGCTCGACGCCGTAATCTCGTCGAACATCAGCCCGTAGGGGTTGATGAGGAAATGATGGTCGGGGCCGGGCACGCGCGCGGAGATGTGGGTGTCGACCAGGTCGTCCCAGCCGTAGAGCGAGACGAGCCGATAGCAGGCGGCGAGATTGACCCGCTGCTGCCACTCAGCCTCCGTCATGTTCGACGGCACTTCCTTCAGGCGCGCTTCCGCTGGCGACATGGTTGATCTCTCCGAACATCGTTGTTGCGGGGAGGGAGCGTAGTCTCGGTGATGGCCGGCGGCAAGGCGCTGAAAGCGCGGCAGTCAAGCGTTGTCCGCATGGAGAAAATTATTACGGCGCCGGGATCGAGAGCAGGCTGGAAATGCTGCTGCCGCGGATGTCGTAGACGCGGGCGAACACCACGTCGTCGCGCTTGATCTCGACCAGCACGGGCGCGGTGAGGCCCTTGCAGTAGAATTCACCGAGCGTCATGGCGAAATCGGCGGCATTGGAATCCCAGCCGATGGTGAAGTCGGGACCGAGCGCGACCTGGGCGGGGCGCTGCGGACCGCACACGGCGACCTTCCATTTGCGGTTGCGCGGCGGCACTTCCTGGCGTTCGACGAGCTGCTCGCGCAATTCGTCCGAGGCCTGCTTCAGCGCCAGGCCCCAATAATCCAGCATGAAGCGGTCGTCGGCGCCGCGCACGGTGCCGGCGATGTGGTTGAAGTGGGTGTATTGATAGGGATGCAGCCGGATCATCTCGGCGAGCGAGAGCGCCAGGCCAAAACAGAAGGTGGCGAGCACGACCGGCTGCCAGGTGCGGTGATTGGCGCGCAGGCGCTCCATCGCCCGGGCAAAGGCAACGCCGCCGAGCACCGCCATCGGCGGGATCACGAAGACGAAGTGGCGGATGCCGTTGTAGAGTGCCGGCCGCTTCACCATCGCGATCGCGAGCGGCAGCGTCGCGGCGAGCGTGAGCATCAGCAAGATGGTCTTGCGCCGGGCCGGAACCTCGCGGCGCGGCAGCATGGCGAAGGTGCCAATCACGGCGCCGAACGTCAGCACCAGCATCACCTCGGACAATTGAAGCGCGAACAGCGTCGGCAGATAGGACCAGGGCATGTCGGGCACGGACACGATCGCGCCGTCGAACATCTCCTTCCAGGGCTTCTCGAAGAAGTGCGAGAAGTAGGTCAGCGCCTCGAAGGGATTGCCGGGTTCCATGATCGACCACGGCCAGATCAGCCCCATCACGAGGTAGCCGAGCACGAGACCGGGCAGCAGCAGATAGACGACATGAGCGAAGCGGCGGATCGATTCGCGCAGGCCCTCGCTGCGCAGCTCCTCCAGGAACAGCGGCATGAAGCCGATCACGGCGTAGACCAGCGCAAGGCCGCCGAGGATGCGGGTGCCGAGCGAGAAGCCGGCGCCAAGGCCGACGATGAGGATCGTGCGCGGCGAAGGCTGCGGATATTCCTCGGCGAGGCGGACGAGGCCCAGCATCAGGATGATCATGGCCACCGCGAAGGGCGCATCCTTCGGGTTCATGAACATGTGGCCGTAGAAGATCGGGCAGAGCGCGAGCAGCAGCAGCGAGGCAAGTCCCGCAAGGGGTCCACCGATACGGCGACCGAGCCGCCACGTCACCGCAAGTCCGATCACGCCGACGACGGCGCCGACCAGACGGCGCGTCTCGAACAGCTCGAGCGGAATCACCTTGTGCAGGAGGGCCGCGACCATGTCGAAGCCGCCGCCATACATATAGAGGTTGGCGAAGGAGAGTGCCGCGGTGTCCTTGAAACCGGAATCGAACATGCGCAGCAACAGGTCGGCATATTCAGCGTGGGTGTAGTCGTCCCAGCCGAGCCCGTAGTCGCGGAAGGTCAAGCCTGCAATGACCGCGACCGCAGCCAGCACCAGCATGGCGAGATCGTCGCAAGTCCGTTCAACCGAGCGCCGCAGAGGCGTGTCGATCGCCGAAGTCGTGATGGATGTCATGGCTATTGGTGACCCGGAATCCCCTCTTGGCCCTGCCGGCGCGCGCGGGCCTGTTCCCCGGAATCCCTATAGCGCAGTTCCATTACCAAGTAATTGGGCATTATGGCTAAATTCCTGATGCGACGCAGCAAATCCTGCCAGCTTGGGAGTAGCCTAGAAGTAACGAGCCGTAGCTGAAGGGAATGTGAATAAGTCCCTGATTTCCTTCCCTTTAGGAACGCAGGCTGCAATTCGACGTTGGCGTGTAACACGGTATGACGGTATCGTGGCGTGACGGGTGTCGCGTATGGCTGCGCGGCCGGGGGTGAGTTCGATGACGTTGGCATTGTTGATCGCTGGGATTTTCGCCGTTCTGGCGGGCCTCCTTGCGATCCTGTTTGGCTTCACCGTCAGGGAGTTCAGTCTCGGCAGCACCCTCATAATCTCCGGCACGATCGGCGTCTGCTCCGGAATGTTACTGGCCGGCCTCTACGTCGTGGTCGGGGAACTCAAGGGCATCGCGCGCCGGCTGGCTGGTTCGGCCGCGCCGTCCGAGGTTCGGGTCAGGCCCGTGCTGCCGGGCCTCGGGATGCCGGGAACGCCCGAGCCGGCGGGCGCAGCGAGGATCGAGCCGACGTCGCCACCGCCGGCCGCGGGCCCGCCGCCGTGGCAGAACGAAGCGGCCGCGCGCGAGCGTCCGCGCCTCGAGCCGGAGCCGGAAGTTCCGACCCCGCCTGAGGCTGCGGAACCGCCGCGCCGGCGCAACCTGATGTTCGCCTCGACCTCCCGCAAGGAGCGCGAGCGCGCGGAGGCGAAGACCGGGGAGGGCTTGCCGCCGCCGCATGCGGAGCCGTCGGCGGCGCCTGACGTACCGGACATTCCGCCTGCGAGCTTTGATGACGCCTGGCCGAAGCCGGACCGTATGAGGCCTCCGGAGCCGCCGGCCGCCTCGCGGCGCCCGCCGCCGCGCTCGCCGTCGACCTTCTCGGAGGCTGCTCCGCCGCCTGCACCCGAGCCGGCGCCAGCGGCCGAGCAGGCGCCCGTGACCGTGCTCAAATCCGGCATCGTCGACGGCATGGCCTATTCGCTCTATTCCGACGGCTCGATCGAAGCGCAGATGCCGGAGGGCATGATGCGCTTTGCCTCGATCGACGAGCTCCGCGCCCATCTCGACCAGCGGTCCTGAGACCGCCGCGTTCAAGTCCCGGCGCAGGCAAGTATAGCGCAGCCGTTCTTGTCGCTTGGTCAGTAAATCAACCCAAACTCGTCAGTCGTCCCATTTCAGTCGAACGTATTGTTGACACGGAATACTTCGTCGTCGTCAATCCCGTGAGACGCAAGATAGAGAAAGGTCGGGCCGATGTCGGATGCCGGGGCTAAGAATTTCATTGAGCTGACGGCGAGCATCGTGTCGGCCTATCTCAGCAACAATCCGACGCCCGCGGCTGAGATTCCGAACCTGATCAGCCAGGTGCATGGCGCCCTGGTGCGCGTTTCGTCAGGTCGCACCGAGACGGCGCCGCTCGAGCCGGCGAAGCCGGCGGTCTCGCTGAAGAAGTCGATCGCGCCGGATTATCTGGTCTGTCTGGAAGACGGCAAGCGCTTCAAGTCGCTGAAGCGCCATCTGCGCACCCAGTACAACATGACGCCGGAGCAATATCGCGAGAAATGGGGCCTGCCGGCCGACTATCCCATGGTCGCGCCGAACTATGCGGTGGCGCGCTCGCAGCTGGCGAAGCAGATGGGACTGGGGCAGCAGCAGCGGAAGCGGAAGTAGAGCCGCTGCTACATCAGTGCACTCGGCCCTCATCCTGAGGAGCCCGCAAAGCGGGCGTCTCGAAGGATGGTCGCGGGCGAGAGCGGGGCTTTCATGGTTCGAGACGCGCGTTCCGCGCTCCTCACCATGAGGGTCCTCAGGACGCTTCCGCGAGCGCCTCTTTCGCGTCGGTCTTGATACGCTCGACCATCGAGCGCAGGCCGTTGGAACGCTGCGGCGTCAGATGATCGCGAAAGCCGAACTCGTCGAATACGGCAATGGCGTCGGTCGCAAGAATCTCCTGCGGCGTGCGGCCCGAGTAAAGCGACAGCACGATCGCGACCAGGCCGCGCACGATATGCGCGTCGCTGTCGCCGAGATATTTCAGGATCGGTACGCCGTTATCGCGGTCGACATGCTTGGCGAGCCAGACCTGGCTGACGCAGCCATTCACCTTGTTGGCGACGGAGTGCTCGGCCTCGGACATCGGTTCCAGGGTGCGGCCGAGTTCGATGACGTACCGGTAGCGGTCGTCCCACTCGTCCAGAATCTCGAAATTGTCCCTGATTTCGTCGATCGTCGTCATGCTGGCCCGTGTTCCCGTTCAGGCCAATATAGGTACGCAAGCGCGTGAAATCGATAGGGTTTGGGGGCTAATTCGCTGGCGCAGGCGCCGGGCCGCGCCATTCCAGTGCGAGGTCGCCCTGGGACAGGGTGTCGCGCGGTGCCTCGCTCGAAGCGGTATCGCCTTCGCCGGCCAGCGCGATCGAGCCGGTGTGGTCGGGCGCCTTCTTGTCGGTCTTCTCGAGCTGCTCTTTCTTGTCGTTGATGATCTGGTAGATCTTGCGCGCGCCGTCTTGCGCGCGCTGGCCGATGATGGTCGCGGCCTGTCCGCCGACCTCGCAGGCCGCGGGCTGGCGCTTGCAGAACTGGGTCACGTCGGAGACGGCCGCGGTCGCAGCCTGCACCGCGTCGGCGGCGCCGATCTGCGGCAGCTTGTCCGATTCGGGCGTCTTGTCCCGCGGCAGGAGCACCAGCACCAGCCCGAGCCAGAATATGATGCGAAGCAGAAAGCGCATCTTGCGACCTGTATGTTAGATCCCGCCGCGGCGATCTCCGCGGATGTCGGACCTAGCAACTCTCGATAAATCGCAAGTGATTGCCTTGAGCTTAATTCGCGGAAAATTTACGCAAAAATCTGCGCGAAACGACGGTCTCGTAAATTTTCGATTGACGCCCGTGCCCGTGATTCTGCCGGCACGCGCGTCCACCATTTCGAAACCATGCGGATTACGGTGAAACCCTGTGTTCACCATCCTCGCCGATGACGTCGTCAAATCGCTTAAAAGTCTCCGCGATGACACGGTGTCCGGCGGCGGGCTGCATCGCCTTAGCACTCGTTTAAGGTCGCTCTGACACGGTGGCTCAACGATAAGGAGGCGTTCCGGCGCGTCTTCTCGACGAGTGAGCCGAAGCGCGAGACCCGTGACAGTTTTGAGTATCATCCGCGATTGTCTCGATGCGCTGCTGCATCCTTCCGCGCGTTACGACGCGCTGACGCGAGCGCGCCATCGTGCCTTCATGGCCCCGCGGCTGCTCGGCAGCCTGGCCACCTTTGCCGCATTCCCGGTCTATCTCGCCATGCGCGGCGCGCCGAGCGCGATCGAGGTTGCCGCCTTCGCCTGGCTGATTGCGCCGATCCTGTTGTCCTGGTTCCTGTCGCGCACCGGCCGTTACGAAGGTGCGCATGTGCTGTCGTCGCTGGCGCTCGCGGGCCTGATCATGGCGGTTGCGGTTACGACCGGCGGCATCGAATCATTCGCCGCGATCTGGCTGGTCGTGGTTCCCCTCGAAGCCGCGCTGTCGGCCTCGCGCCGCGTCGCGGCCTTTGCCTCGCTGCTCGCGCTGTCCTGCGCCGGCATCCTGATCCTCGCGAGCCAGCTCGGCTGGCTGCCAATTGGCGACACCAGCGCCGCGGAACGCGGCGTGCTGATGGCGTTCGGCGTCGCATCGGCGACGCTCTATGCCGCAGGCCTCGCCTTCGGCGCGGAATCGCTCGCGCGCACCAGCGTTGCGCTGCTGTCGCGTGAAGAAGAGCGTTACCGCCTCCTGGCGCGCAACATGAGCGACGTCATCTCGCGGCATCAGCGCAACGGCGCGGTGCAGTTCATCTCACCGGCGGCGGAAACCATGCTCGGCATGCCCGTCGCGCAACTGCTCGGCCACGGCCTGTTCGATCGCGTCCATGTCGCCGATCGCCCGGCGTATCTGACGGCGCTGTCCGATGCCGCGCGCGGCGACGTGCGCAGCGTCGAGTTCCGGTTGCGCAGGGAGCCTGTCGGCTCGGAGCGTGGCCAGGTTGATTTCATCTGGGTCGAGATGCGCTGCCGCCCGCTGGATCAGGATATGGGACGTGATGCCACGCGTGAGGCCGATGTCGTCGCCGTGATGCGCGACGTCACCGACCGCAAGATCGGGGAACAGGCGCTCGATCAGGCGCGCAGCGCTACAGAGGCGGCCGATGCCGCCAAGACGCGCTTCCTCGCCACCATGAGCCATGAGCTGCGCACGCCACTCAACGCCATCATCGGCTTTTCCGAGATGATCGCGCAGGAGCAGACCTTGATGCTGAGCGCGGCCCAGCGGAGGGAATACGCCCAGCTCATCAACGATTCCGGCCAGCATCTGCTCTCGGTCGTCAACGGCATCCTGGACATGTCCAAGATGGAAGCGGGCAATTTCGAGATTGCGTCCGAACCGTTCGCGCCGCGTGCATCACTGATGCATTGCTGCAATCTGCTGGCGCTGAAGGCGCGGGAAAACGGCGTCGACCTCGTCACCGATGCGCCGCAGGACCTGCCCGTGATGACCGGCGATCCGCGCGCCTTCAAGCAGATCGTGCTCAACCTCGTCGCCAACGCCGTCAAGTTCACCGAGCGCGGCGGTCAGGTCACCGTAACAGCCACGGTGTCGGGCTCGCAGCTTGCGCTGCGCATCAGCGACACCGGAATCGGCATTGCGCCCCACGATCTCAAGCGCATCGGTGCGCCGTTCTTCCAGGCCGGCAAGACCTATCAGCGCCGTCACGAAGGCACCGGCCTCGGACTTTCGATCGTGAAGAGCCTCGTGGCGTTGCATCTCGGCGAATTGACGGTACAAAGCAGGCTCGGCGAGGGCACCGCCGTCACCGTCAAGCTGCCGCTCGTCTACATGCCGCCGCAAGCCAAGACTACTGATGGCAAGACTACTGATGGCAAGATGTCTGATGGCAAGATGTCCGATAGCAAGGCGAGCGAGAGCAACATCGCGACCTTGACGCCGGTGCTGCGCCAGGAACTTCAGGAACATCCTCACGACCAAGTTCAGGACCAACCCGCTCTGGTGAAGAAAAGTGCCTAAGAAGTCTGCCAAGGACGAAGCCGCTCCGCGCCGCCGTGGCGCCAAGGCCGCGGTCATCGACGTCGAGACCGAGCGCAACCTCGTGCTGCGCGTGCTGCTGCATAGCCCCAAGGATACGCTGGCCGGTCTCGTCGCCGTTGCTGCCGTCGGCGCGATCGTTGCCAATGCGCTGTTCCTCCAGACCGGCCGGCATCCGGCGCCGATGTTCGGCACCGTGATCAATCTTCCCGCGCCGTCGTCGCTGCCGCTGTCGAACCCCTTGCCCCGTCCGCGTCCCGTCGGCGCCGATACCTCGCCGCTCGAGCCGAGAGCGACGGAGTTTCGTGCCGAGCCCAAACCTGCGGAGCGCGTCGCCGAGAAGGCGCCGGAGAAGCCCGTCGAAGCGACCGCATCGACTCCGCGCTCGGGCGATCCCATGACCAATCTGGTCAAGCAAACGATTTCGGCGCCGCCGTCCGCCGCCATCGCGCGTCCGCCGGCGCCGATTCCCGTGCAGCAGAGCCCGGCCGCGCGGCGTATCGCCGGCGTGCAGCGCGCGCTGTCCGAATACGGCTACGGCAATTTGAAGATCACGGGCGCCATGGGCGGCGAGACCCAGTCCGCGATCCAGAAATTCGAGCGCGAGCACAAGATGCAGGTCACCGGTCAGGTCTCCGACCGCCTGCTCCGCGAGCTCGGCGCCGCGATCGGCCATCCCGTCGAATAGTCGTTACGCTTCGCCGAGACCGAAGCCTGAAGGCTGGTGCTGATTGCAGCGCTGGCCTATCGTGCGCTCCATGCGTTTGAAATCAAACATCTGGGTCTCAGCTTATCTGCGCCGGTGCCAGACCGAGGGCGTGTTCGGCGCGGTGCGCCGCCGCGGCGCGGAGGAGGCGGGCGCGGTGTTCGTGAAGGTATCGCTGCTCGATGGCAATGCGATGCTCTACGTGCCCGCGCCGCAGACCGTCTATGACGACGGCCGACCCGTCGATCGCTTCTTCGTGCCGCTTGCTCCGCAGCCCTTGCCGGAGCACACCGTCGAGGAACGGCTGACCAAGGAAATCCGCTTCGACTCGGACGTCTGGATCGTCGAGACCGAAGACCGCGCCGGGCGACACTTTCTCGAGCTGGCGAAGACCTGATGCGGGCGCGATAATTGTTGCTTGCTTCGATGTGGCCGCGGGCTCCCTCAACCTCTCCCGCAGGCGGGAGAGGCAGCACCGCCTCCTTGGCCATGAACCGAGTCCTATCGTCTTCTAGCGATCCGATGATCCGCCGCTACCCGTCCGCACCGCAGGCGCGGAGCCGGGCTGCACGCCCGGCCGCGTCTGGCTTGCGCCGGCACGCGCGCGCTGACGCTCGCTGTCGTGCAGCGACGGCTGGTACTTTGCGCGGGTGACGGCGAGCGTCGAGCCGCGCCAGGCGGCCAGCATCACCAGCGCCGAGCGATCGCCGAGGCGATCGTAGAGCCGCGACAGCCGGTACACGTCGGTCACGGAGTTGCCGATCTCCGGCTTGAAGAACAGCAAGATGCGCTGGAACACCGGGCTCGGCATGTCGAGCGCGCGCGCAGCGACCGCAAGCGCTTCGCCGCTTGCATCGTCGACGATCTGGGCCGCAACGCGCGAGGGCAGGATCAGGCTGTCGCCGAGCTCGAAGGTGAAATTCTCGACATCGCCCGCGATCGCCGCCATCTCCAGGATCTGGATCGCGCGCTTGGCGCGCACGGTCGGAATCCGCGGCGCGGCCTTCATGGGGGTCTGTGCCAGATTGTGCAGGATCAGCGCGCGCTCCGAGGCGCCGGCGCGGAAGAACATGTCGTGGATATCGGCCGCGTCCTTTGGCTGCATCGCCATGTTCGAGGCCATGCGCTGCTCGGCGTCGGTTGGCGTACGAACCGGCGAGGGGGCAGGCGGGGATGCCGGGATTTCACGCGCGAGCGGAACCCTGCGGCCCTCCTGCGCGGCCGACAGTCCGAGCTTCTGCATGATCGGGGTGGGCGTCGACGGATAGATCGCCAGCCGCGCCTTGACGGCCGCGCGCGTCGCGTCGTCGACCTGGTCGATCAGCCGTGTGGCGAGCTCGATGAACTGGCGCTGCTCGTCGTCGCTGTGGGTGCTCGACTGAACATAGAGATCGGTCAGCACGCGCAGCAGCGTCGGACGAACATCGACGCCTTCGCGACGGGAGAGGGTCATCAGCCCGTCGAATCCTGGAAACAGCGACTTGGTCATGGAGAGATACGCGACCTGGAAAAGATACTCGCCGTCAGCCTATCGCGGGCTCCTTTAAAGGCTCGTTAAGGAAAACGAGGCGTGAAGCCGAACGTGGGTTTTGAAGCATTCTCGTGCCGCAACGGGACGGCGGGTCCGGCCCGTGCGGTTACGGTCCGGCCGGGACGTTTACACCCCGTTAACCATGAACTGATCTTAATGATCCCATGTTGCAGAGGCGCGCCGGGTCGCGCGGCAATTGAAGAGAGCTGATATGGGGACCATCATCGAATTTCCGGCCGGTCGCCGGGTGGGCGCGTCGGGAGACGTGGCTCCGCGCGCGGGCATGGGAACGATTCTGATCCTCCCCGTGATCCGCATCGAGCGCGAGAGCGACGAAACCAGCGGCGATCACGGGCCGGAGCAGGGCACAGCGCCGGGGCGCCGTCGTCGTCGCCGCTGACTTTCGGCCTTTGCAATGCCGGAAAATCTCCGCCAGATCCGCACCGTCGTATCGGCGATCGTGCTCGCGCTGCTGGGCGCGACGCTCGCCGGCTGTAGCGGCGGCGATTTCGGCCGGACCCGCGCCGACATGCGCAGCGACGACATGCATCGCTGGCTTGGCGCCGAAGTCACCTCCAGCGTCGGCCTGAAGCCGTCGCAATTCCAGCTCACCGACGAAGAGCGCCAGCTTCGCGACCTCGCCTATCCCCTGATCGAGCCGCCGCTGTCGCGGCCCGCCTGGAAGAGCGTGTTCGGCGACTACAAGGCGCTGCCCTCGCCCTGGCGGCAAAAGATCGTGTTCGACCGTACCATGTACGGACGCACGCTGATCGACGAGCCGCACCGTTCGCATTCCTCGCGCTATGCGCAGCTGATCGAGGACGTGCGCAACGACATCACCCGCTTCGAGCCGTTCTTCGGCTCCGCGATCCGCGTCATCGACCTCGACAAGAAGCGCAACGCCAGCATGACGCGCGTCTCCGCCCTCTCGCCGAAGGAGAAGGAGGACGCGATCGAGCGCATGCAGGAGAATTCGCTGATCATCCAGTGGGTGCAGCAGTGCCTCGAGCAGCGCGTCTCGTCCTATCGGTGGGGTCTGGAGCGGCTGGTGATCCAGGCGCCCGACGGCATGGCCGCCGATGCCGATCGCCTGATCGGCGAACTCGCCGCCCAGACCGCCAACCCGCCGGTTGCGGCACAGCCGCCCTACGGCCGCGCGGTCGTCTCCAAGGGCTGATCATTTTACCGCTGCGCGCCGGCGCTTGATTCCATCGGGCTTGGCGCGCTGCTTCTGAAGCTTCCCGACAAAATCCTTCAGCGCGTCCGTCAGCGGCACCGAGGCACGGTAGGCGAGCCCGACCTCGCGCTTGACCTTGACCTCGATCTCGCGCACGGCGACGTCGGGATGGCCGCGCGCCACGCCCTCGGGGACGATGGCGATGCCGACGCCGGCGGCGACCAGCGCCATGGCCCAGTCTTCCGATTGCGCAATCGCCGCGGTCTGGCGCCGCTGCGCGGTGCGGCCGAAGAATTCGCTTTGCTCGCAATGGCAGCGGTCGATCAGCGCAGCGTCAGCGAGATCGGCGGTGTGCCCGATTTCCCGCATGCCGCGATTCACGTCCATCGCGCCGAATACGACATGGCGGTGCTGCGCAAGCCGGCGCCGCCCGAGGGGCGCTATGTCACCGGACAGTGGAGCCACGGACCGCGCTGGACATTCTACGAGGAGCCTGGCGAAGACTGGTTCGGCTTCAAGGGCGTGCGCGCCCTCGGCGACACGGAAGGCGACATCCTGATGATCCCGCTCGCCGGCCATACCCTCGGCCATTGCGGTGTCGCGGTGCGGTCAGGTGACACATGGCTGCTGCACGCCGGCGACAGCTATTTCCATCACGGCCAGCTCGATGCATCGCCGCGCATGCCGCTGATGCTGGGCTATTTCCAGCGTCGCGCCGACATCGACCGCAGCCTGCGGATCGCCAACCAGGCGCGACTGCGCGCGCTGAAGCTGAACAACGGCGACCGCGTCACGATCGTCAACAGCCACGATCCCGTCGATTACGAGCGTTGCCGGTGCGGCGCGCATTGATCGTGCGCCCGTCAGCGCTGCCCATCGTGCACGGAGATCGCGGACGCCGCGAGGCCCCCGATGCGCGCGTGAGGGCGGCCGCCGGTCGCCATCGCAAGCCCGAAGGCGATCTCGTCACGCCGTGGCGCGTCCCACAGCGTCATCTCCGCCGTGCCGAAATGGCTGCGGACATAGGCGGCGTGGATATGGCCGAGCGGGACCATCAGGCGCGTGCCCGGGCCTCCGATGGTCTTTGCCGCCGGGACGATCGCTTTGGGCTGCCCCAGCACCTCGCGCATGCCGTGGCCGCCGGCCTCGTGCCAGACCGCGCCGTGCTCGAGCTCGCCGTCCTCGCCGACGATGATGCCCTTGCCATAGGCTTCGACGTGCGAGGCGCCGCCGAGCTGCGCGATCAGCCGCGTTGCGAGCTCGCGCCCGAGCTCGCGCAAGGATGCCTGAAACGGCATCAGATCAGGTTCGAAGCGGCCCGCGAAGGGATTGCGGATCACCGCAACGGCCGTCCCGACCAGCAGCGGCTTTTCCAGCCGGGGACCGCGCTCGTGCCAGACCGTCTCGACGCTGAGCGCGGTCTTGCGGATGTCATAGGAGATGTCTTCGGACGACATGCGTGGCTCTAGGCTTCGTCGACGACGGGATTGCGCAGCACGCCGATCTTCTCGATCTCGACCTCGACCACGTCGCCGGGCTTGAGGAAGACCGGCGGCTTGCGAGTGAAGCCGACGCCCGCTGGCGTGCCAGTGGCGATGACGTCGCCGGGAACGAGGTCGAAAATGGTCGAGCTGTACTCGATCAGCCGCGGGATCGAGAAGATCAGCATCGAGGTGTCGGAGGACTGCACCACCGCGCCGTTGACGCGCGTCTCGAGCTTCAATTTGGTGGGATCGCCGATCTCGTCCGGCGTGACCAGCCACGGTCCGAACGGACCGGTGCCGACGAAGTTCTTGCCGGAGGCGATCTGCTGGGCGTGACGCTGCCAGTCGCGCACGCTGACGTCGTTGTAGATCGAGTAGCCCGCTACGTGATCCCAGGCGTCGGCCTGGCTGATGTGACGGCCGCCCTTGCCGATGACGACGGCAAGCTCGCCCTCCCAGTCGAAATTGTCCGAGACCTTCGGCCGGATCACCGGCGCGTTGTGCGCGACCTGGGAGCGCCAGACCCGGAGGAAGATCGGCGGAAATTCCGTGATCTCGCGCTTCATGCCGAACGCCACGGCTTCATTGTGGTGGTCGAGATAATTGCGCACGGCGCAGACGATCTTCTCGGGGCGCGGGATCACCGGAAGATATTTGACGTCGCTGAGCGCCATCGTGGGCTTGTGCCCGGCGACAACGGCCTCGCGCCGCGAATAGTCATCGCTGCCGAGGAAGTCCGCGAGGGTCGGGTACTGGGGCAGGGCGCGGCCGAGATCCACGACACCATTTTCGACAACGGCGCCCCAGCTTTCCCGATTTCCGTCCAAGAACGACAGCAGCTTCATGGTTTCGCCCCAAAGGTTGGTATTTTCGATCTTATCTATTATTTTCGAAAATACGGCGGGGCGCAAGCCCACGGCGCGAAAAAGCCGGTGCCGCCTATTCGGGATCGAGCAGGTGCCCGGCGTAGGTCGCGACGTTGTGGGCGGTCGAGCGGATATGCGTCTCGATCAGTTGCACCGCGAGATCCGGATTGCGCGAGATGGCGGCCTGCATGATCGCCTGGTGCTCGCCGGCCTTGTCGCGCGGGCGCGGCCGGAAATTGGCCGACAGATGCCGATAGCGCTCGGCGCGATCGAACAGCTCGGCGCGAATGGCGAGAAGGGTCGCGGAGCCGCAGGCGGACACCAGCGCCTGGTGGAATTGGCGGTGGGCGATCTTCCATTCGGGATCGCGCAGCGGATGTTCGGGATCGCGCTGCTCGATTCGCTTCAATCTGTGCAGCGTCGAGATAACGGCGATTTCCCAATCGTCGTCGCCCCGCTCGATCGCGCGGCGGATCAATTCCACCTCGATCAGCACCCGCGCATCGGTGACCTCCACCAGATCCTGGCGGCTGACCGGCGCCACGCGAAATCCACGCTGCTCCTGCGCGTCGACCAGGCCTTCGGCGGCGAGCGCCGTCAGCGCCTCGCGCAGCGTCGTGAAGCTGACGCCGAATCGTTCGCGCAGCACGTCGAACCGCAGCGGCTCGCCTGGTGCCAGGCCGCAGGCAATGATCTCCTCGCGCAGCCGATGGGTGATGTCGGCGGCGATGGTCTTGCCGAATTCCTTGCGAGGGCGAGTGGCGCTGTCGGGCATGGTTTCTGCCGTTGAATCGATGGCTCAAGATGCCGCGCCAACGAGCATCTTGCAATAATTTTCGTAAAGGATATTATTTTCGAAAATATGGTTCGGGAGGCGTGTGACATCATGAGAGCGGTGCTGGTGCGTCAACCGGGTGGGCCGGACGCACTCGAATTGGTCGAGCTTCCGGTGCCTGTGCCCGGGCCTGGCCAAGTGCAAATCCGGGCCGAGGCATTCGGCGTGGGGCAGCCCGATGTGCTGATCCGGCGCGGCGTCTACAAATGGATGCCGCCGCTGCCGGCCAATCCCGGCAATGATGTCGCGGGCCGCATTGCCGCGCTCGGGGCAGGCGTCGAGGATTTTGCGATCGGCCAGAAGGTGCTGCTGAGCGCGCGCGATCTGTCGCAGCGCGGCGGCTGCTACGCCGACTATGTGGTCGCGCCCGTGGACGCCATTCATGCGCTGCCCGACAATGTCGATCTGCAAGCGGCCGTGTGCCTGTCGAACTACCAGGTGGCCTACGCGCTGCTGCACGAGTGCCGCCATCCGCGCGCACCGGCGAGCGTGCTGGTGATCGGCGCGGCGGGCGGCGTCGGCACCGCGCTGGTGCAACTCGCCAAGCTCGCGCAGATCAATGTCATCGGCACGGTCTCCACCGAAGAGAAGGCCGCGTTCGCACGGGGCAACGGCGCCGATCATGTCATCTACTACCGCCGCGAGGATGTGGTGGCGCGGACCCGCGAGCTGACCAACGGCGAGGGCGTCGGCCTCGTGCTCGATCACGTCTGCGGGCCGGAGTTCACGGGCTATCTCGGCGCGCTCGGCAAATGGGGGACGCTGCTGTCGTACAACGCCTTCGCCGGATTGCCGGAAGAAAACCTGATGGCGGCGATGCGCGACCATCTCGACATCTGCCCGGCGATACGCTGCTTCTCCTTCCACATCTACGACCACGATCGCGACGGGCGTCGCGCGCTCATGCGCAACGTGATCGACGCGCTGAGCCGCAATGCGATCAAGCCGGCGATCTCGGCGGTTCTGAAGCTCGACGAGGTCAGGCAGGGCCACACGCTGCTCGAGCAGGGCTCCGCGCTCGGCAAGATCATCATGACGCCATGACGGGATGGATCGCACGATGACGATACAAGCACCCATCGCACGCTTCACCCGGCTCCGGCACGCGAGCTTTGCCTCGCCCGATTCAGAGCGCTTGCTCGACTATTACCGCGCCGTGATCGGTCTCGGCCTTGTCGGCCGCGACGAAAACCGCATCTTCCTCGCCAACGATTCCGAGCAGCTTTCGCTGGTGATCGGGCCCGGCGACGCGGCGCTGACGAGCATCGGCTTCGAGATATCTCCTGAGGTCGAGATCGAGGCGCTGGGCGCCGCGCTGAAGCAGGCCGACCTGCGGCCCGAGCTGCGAAGCGATCCCCTCCCTGGCGTTTCCAAATTGCTGTCGTTCAGCGATCCCGAAGGCACGCGCTTCGAGCTGATCCAGGGCTGGACGCCGACGCCCGCGCAGGAGCGGATCGGTGCACTTGCCGTCACCAAGCTCGGCCATGTCGCCCTTCGCACGCCCGATCCGCGCGCGGCCTCGGAGTTCTACGCCAACGTCATGGGCCTGCGGGTCTCCGACTGGATCGAGGACCGCTTCGTCTTCATGCGCAGCGGCCATGAACATCACACGCTGAATTTTGCCCGCGCGCCCGGCCATGGCCTGCATCATGTCGCGTTCGAGCTGCGGGGGCCGACCCACATGCAGCAGGCTTGCGACCATCTCGCCCGGCACAAGCTCCCCGTTCTCTGGGGACCGGTACGCCACGGCCCCGGCCACAACACAGCGATCTATCATCGCAATCCCGACGGGCATCTGGTCGAGCTGTTCCACGACCTCGACCGCATGACCGACGAAGAGCTCGGCTATTTCGAGCCGCGTCCCTGGCATCGCGATCGACCGCAGCGACCAAAAGTCTGGGTCGGCCTGCCGCGCGACGTCTGGGGCATGCCGCCATCGCCTGAATGCACGGAGTTCGCCCGCTAGCGGATTCAAACTCGACTTGAAGAACGCCGCCTCGCTGCGGCCAACGACATAACAATCAAAAGGGAGGACGCATCCATGCGACGGATGAAGCGGCTTGCTGCGGCGATTTTTCTGCTTGGCAGTTTTCTTGGCGTTTTTCTTGGCGGTTGTCTCGCAACGACCCCGGCGTCGGCGGACAATTATCCGTCGCGCCCGATCCGGCTGCTGCATGGATTTGCCGCCGGCGGCGCGGCCGACACGCTGTCGCGCATCATCGCCGACGGGCTCTCGAAAAAGCTCGGGCAGCCGATCATCGTCGAGGCCAAGCCTGGCGCCGGCGGTAACATCGCCGCGGATGCCGTCGCGAAAGCGGCGCCCGACGGCTACACGATCGGGCTCGTCACCGGCGCTCACGCGATTTCCGCGGCGACCTACAAGAGCCTCGCCTATCAGCCGGCCGAGAGTTTCGAGATGATCTCGACGCTGGTCTATTACGCGCTCGTCATCGCCGTGCGCAGCGATTATCCGGCAAAATCGCTGGGGGAGCTTATTGCCATGGCAAAGCAGAAGCCCGGTTCGCTCAGCTTCGGATCGGTCGGTTTCGGCAGCACGCATCATCTTGCAGGAGAGCTGCTGAACGCAGCCGCCGGCGTCGAGATCGTGCACGTGCCTTATCGCGGCGATTCTCAATCCGTCACCGCGCTGCTCGGCGGAGAGGTTCCGGTGATCGTCGGCACGCCCGTCCTGCTCGCCCCGCAGATCCAGGGCGGTGCGATCCGCGGCCTGGCAGTGACCTCGCCGACGCGCACCGCATTGTTGCCCGACGTGCCGACGGTTCAGGAAGCCGGTATCAAGGGATATGGCGTGCGTACCTGGGCCGGCCTCTTGGCCCCGAAGGGAACGCCACCCGCCATCACGGCCGCACTCAATGCGGCGACGCTCGACGCACTGGGGGACCCCGACCTCAAGCAGCGTCTGGAGACCGCCGTCGGCGGCGAGGTCCGCGGCAGCTCGCCGGAGGAGATGAAGAAGCTGATCGAGACCGAGATCAGCAAATGGACCAGCGTGGTGGAACGGGCGAAGATCCCGAAGATCTGATCGCAGGTGAGACAGGTCATGTCAGCCTATCGCGCTTCGACCACCTCGCCATCCTCTTTTACGAACCGGCCGACGGGATGGTCCAGGAGATCGATGACGGCTTCCGAGGGCCGGCACAAGCGTGTGCCCTTGGGCGTCACCACGATCGGACGGTTGATCAGGATGGGGTGCGCGAGCATCTGGTCGATCAGCTCGTCATCGGACCATTTCGGGTCGTCGAGGCCGAGATCGCGATAGGGCGTGCCTTTCTCCCGCAGCAGCGCGCGGGCGGAGATGCCCATGGCCTTGACCAGTTCGACGAGCTTTTCGCGGGATGGCGGCGTCTTCAGATATTCGATCACGACGGGCTCGACGCCGCTCTGCCGGATCATCGCCAGCGTGTTGCGCGAGGTGCCGCAGGCGGGGTTGTGATAGATCGTGACGCTCATCGGGTGGTCTCCGCGATTGGAACAGGGCCGGCCGCGCGGGAGTGTCCGAGCAGCCAATTCATCAGCAGCATGCCGACGAACGCTCCGCAGAGCTCAGCAAGGATGAACCCGGGCAGGTCAATGGGACGAATGCCCGCGAACGTGTTGGTCAGCGACCTCGCAATGGCCACTGCCGGATTGGCGAACGAGGTCGAGGCCGTGAACCAATAGGCCGCCGTGATGTAAAGGCCCACCAGCCAGGGGACCGACGTCCGCTGAAACCGGATGCCGGCCAGGATCGTCGCGACGAGACCGAAAGCGGCGACGGCTTCGGCGAACCATTGCGGTCCTCCGGTTCGCACCTTCGTCGAGAAATCGAGCAGGGGCAGTCCGAACATCAGATGCGCCGCCATCGTTCCCGCGATGCCGCCGGCGACCTGCGCAATCACATAGAGGGCGGCTTCGTTCACCGGCAGCTCGCGCTTGCCGGTGAAGACGAGGGTGACAGCCGGATTGAAGTGTGCGCCGGAGATCGGACCGAGCACCGTGATCAGGACAACCAGGATCGCGCCGGTCGGCAACGTGTTGCAGAGAAGCGCAAGGGCGACATCCTTGGTCAGCGTTTCCGCCATGATGCCGGAGCCGACCACGGTGGCGACGAGAATGCCTGTGCCAAGCGCTTCGGCCGCGAGGCGGCGCGGAAGGTCGAACTGATCAGGCACAGCTTCGCTCCTTTCGTCTTGGCTTGCAGCAGGCTTGCAGGCTTTCGACGACAGGCTCGCAAACTTCCGGCCGACCGCCGCAGCAATCGCGCAGCAGGAAAACGGCGACGTCGCGAAATTCGCCGAGGTTGGCGCGATAGATGATCGAACGGCTGCGCCGCTCGGAGGTCACGAGCCGCGCGCGCGTCAGGATCGACAGATGCGCAGAGAGCGTGTTCTGGGGCACTTCCAGCAGGCGGGCGAGATCGCCGGCCGCCAGGCCATCAGGCTCGTGCCTGACGAGCGCCCGGAAGGCCTCCAGGCGGGTTGATTGGGACAGGGCGGCCAGCGCCAGAACGGCTTCTTCGGTTTCCATATATCCAGACTTATGGAATTGTCGAGAAGACGTCAATATGGAATCCGCCAGTGTCGTTGCGGCCCGAAGGACGTTATTTCGAACATTCTAGAAATACAGTTGACGGGGATATCCAATCAGGGCATCGTGCGGGTTATGAAGATAGACGACGCAGCAGGACGCCTGGAGGCCTTGGGTAACCGCACGAGGCTTCAGATTTATCGGGCCTTGGTCCGGGCTGGGCAGCCGGGCATGTCCGTCGGCCGCTTGCAGGACAAGCTGAAAATCCCTGCATCGACGCTATCCCATCATATCAAGTCTCTGGTCGCGGTCGGGCTCATCAGTCAGGTCCGCGAATCCACGACGCTCGTCTGCCATGCGAACTACGATTCGATGCGCGGCTTGGTGGATTTCCTGGTGTCGGAGTGCTGTGCGGATGAAGCCGAATGCAAGGATGCCAAAACAGCGGCCTGATTTTTTTTGGCCGAATTATTCGATGATTCTAGAATCATAGGAGGAACGGATGAGCGACGGAAAGACGGTAGCCATCATCGGGGCAGGGCCGGTCGGCCTCGCCGCGGCCGCGCACATGCTCGAACGCGGCATGTCGCCCGTCGTGCTCGAGGCTGGGCCAGAGGCTGGGCACGCTGTCCGCCAGTGGCAGCAGGTTCAGCTCTTCTCGCCGTGGGAATATAACCTCGACAAGGCTGCCGCGCGCCTGCTTGCGCCGACGGGATGGAATTCCCCGGACCCTCAATCCTATCCGACCGGTGGCGAGCTGCTCGATCGTTACTTGACGCCGCTCGCGACGCGAACGCCGCTGCGCGAGGTGATCCGGACATCCAGTCGCGTCTCGGCCATCAGCCGCGTCGGTTTCGACAAGGCGAAGACCAAGGGAAGAGAGCAGGCGCCTTTCGAAATCCGCTATCAGAACGGTAAAGGCCCTGAAATTCTGCGTGCGGACGCCATCATTGATACGTCCGGCACATGGTTCTCGCCTAACCCGGCCGGCCGCAACGGCTTG
Source organism: Bradyrhizobium nivariense (assembly GCF_029846695.2). NCBI lineage: Bacteria > Pseudomonadati > Pseudomonadota > Alphaproteobacteria > Hyphomicrobiales > Nitrobacteraceae > Bradyrhizobium > Bradyrhizobium nivariense. Next base: position 38,696 of record NZ_JARWCR020000047.1, read on the forward strand.
CCGGCGATCGGCGAGCCTGATTGTGTCGAGCGTGTCGCCTACGGCATGCCGGATGTCCGGGGGGCCGTCCGTTCCAGATATGCAGGCAAGACCGTTGCTGTCCTGGGTGCGGGTCACTCCGCGGTGGGTACGCTCATCGATCTCGTGCATCTCGCGGGCGAAGTGCCGGGCACACAGCCCGTCTGGCTGTTGCGCGGCGCCGATCCCGCGAAGGCTTTTGGCGGCGGCCGGAATGACAAGCTTGCTGCACGCGGAGAACTCGGCAGCGCCTTCGCTGCGCTTGTCGCCTCCGGGAAGATCAAGGTCGTAACCGAGTTCGGCGTCACGCACCTCTCGGAATCCGAAGGCCGCCTCAAGATCGCGGCCGGCTCTGGTTGCGGTGGGCGGAGCGTGATCGTGGACGAGCTGATCGTCTCGACCGGCTTTCGTCCCGAGTTTTCGTTCCTGTCCGAGCTGCGCCTGCGGCTCGATCCCGCCATCGAGGCGCCCGTCGCGCTGGCGCCGCTCATCGATCCCAACGAGCACAGCTGCGGCACGGTCCGCCCCCACGGCGCGCGCGAGCTTTCGCACGATGAGCCGGGCTTCTACATGGCGGGCATGAAGTCGTATGGCCGCGCGCCGACCTTTCTCATGATGACAGGGTATGAGCAGGTCCGCTCGATTGCGGCCGATCTCGCCGGCGACAAGGAAGCCGCGGCAAGGGTCGAGCTCGTGCTGCCGGAAACCGGCGTCTGCACGCGCGGTGGCGTCGAGTCCGCCGTTGCAGCGGGATGCTGCGGCGGTCCGGCGAAGAACGAACCGTCAGCCTGCTGTGCCGCCGATGAATCGGCCAGGAGGGCAGGTGCTGCGGGGTGCGGTTGTTCATGAAGCAGGCCGCTGCGGACCAGGCTGCGAGTCCCCTTCCTGTTGTCCTCGCGCTCGGGACCGCGCAGACCGTTGCGTGGGCGTCGAGCTACTATCTTCCGGCCATCCTGGCTGCGCCGATCGCGCGCGATCTCGGTCTTGCGCCGACTTACGTGTTCGGCGCGCTGTCGGGCGCGCTCGTCATCTCCGGTCTGCTTGGCCCACGCGTGGGGCACGCCATCGACACGTTCGGAGGGCGCAGCCTGCTGGCCATCTCGAACCTCGTCTTTGTCGCGGGTTTGCTCCTGCTGTCCGTGGCCCATGGCGTGGCGGTGCTGATCGCAGCCTGGATACTGCTCGGGATCGGCATGGGCATGGGCCTCTACGAGGCGGCCTTCGCGACGTTGGCTCGCATCTATGGCGCCAATGCACGACGAACCATTACCGGCATCACCCTGATCGCCGGATTCGCCAGCACGCTCGGCTGGCCGCTCACGACGTGGCTCGCTTCGGAGTACGGCTGGCGCGTCGCCTGCCAAATGTGGGCGGCGATCCATATCGGCCTTGCCTTGCCGCTCAATCTCTCGCTGCCGCGCGCCGCTCCATTGGACCAGGAGTCTCGTCCGAGGACGGGCGCGAGCCGACAATCAGGCCGCCAGAGCGAGACCTTCGCAATGGTGGTGCTTGCCTACATGTTGGCTGCGACAAGTTTTGTCAGTTCCGGCGTGTCGGCCATCCTGCCGACGATGCTGGTCGCATTCGGGGCGACGCCGGCCGAAGCCTTGGTCGCAGGAGCGCTGATCGGGCCTGCGCAAGTTGGCGCCCGCCTCCTGGAGGCTGGATGGCTCGGCCGGTTTCATCCGCTGCTTTCGACCAGGCTGGCCATCCTCATGAATCCGCTCGGCATCGTCGCGTTGGTCGCAGGAGGTCCCTTCCTCGCGCCGGTGTTCGCGGTGCTGTATGGAGCCGGCAACGGCATCATCACCATCGCCCGAGGGACGCTCCCACTGGCGCTGTTTGGGCCGGTGGGATTCGGCAGGCGTGTCGGGATGATCTCGCTTCCGTCCCGGGCGACAGGCGCTCTCGCGCCGCTCGCACTCGGATTGATGGTGGAACATATCGGCAGCAGCGCGCTATGGATCAGCGCACTGGCCTCGATCTCCGCGTTCTTCGCGCTCCTGCTGCTTCGTACAGAGCAGGCAACATCAAAGCCGATTCAGGCGGGAGGACAGCATTCGTAACTTGAGCGGTCGGTCTCTGATTGCGGTCATGTGCATCGGCCAGATCGGCAACCTGCTGCCGCATGTGACGTTGTCCGCGAATCTGGCGCAGCACCTGATGCCGGCGTGGGGACTGTCGGCGGCCGAAGGCGGCTTGATGGCGAGCGGTTACGCCTTCGGCTACATGCTCGCAGTGCCCGTACTGACGGCGTTGACCGACCGGATCGATGCGCGGCTGGTCCTGCTCTGGGGCTCGATCGTCAGCGGGCTGGCAACCGCGGCATTCGGAATCTTCGCGCAAGGGTTTTGGTCCGCGACCGCGATCTGGTCCCTTGCAGGGCTTGGATTTGCCGGCGCATACATGCCGGGATTGAAGGCGCTGACGGACCGGCTTCCCGCCGGCGACACCTCGCGCGCCGTCACGCTGTACACGTCGAGCTTCTCGCTCGGCGTCGGCCTCTCGTTCCTGGTCGCGCAATTGATCGCCGACCGTTGGGGATGGCGGACCGCCTTCCTTGTCACCGGCTTCGGTCCCGTCGCAATGGTCGTCGCGTGCCTTCTGGTGCAGGTGCAGCGGCCAGCGCCGAAGGCGGGACGTCTTTTGAACTTCACGCCCGTCTTCGCCAACCGCGAGGTGCTCGGATACATCTTCGGCTACGGCGCCCATTGCTTCGAGCTCTACGGCATCCGCACTTGGCTGGTGGGGTTCTGGACCTTCGTCGTCGCTCATCAGGGCGCGCCCTCCTGGTTGAGCCCCATCGTGTTGAGCTTCTGCTTTGCGGTGATCTCGATGCCCGCGAGCATCCTCGGCAACGAGGCCGCGCTGAAGTTCGGGCGCCATCGGGCAATCACGATCGTGATGATCGCATCGGCCTGCGTTGCGCTGATCATCGGACTCAACGCGACCGCCCCGGCATGGGTGCTCGCGCTGTTGCTGATGATCTACGGCCTGACCGTGCCGGCCGATTCCGGCGCGTTGACCGCCGGCATGTCGGCCGCGGCTGTGTCCGAACATCGTGGTGCAACTCTGGCCTTGCACTCCACCGTCGGCTTCGGCCTCTCAGCCGTGGGTGCCTGGGGGACCGGCGCCGCGCTCGACGCGGCCGGAGGGCCGCAGAGCGCAAGTGGCTGGCTGCTGGCGTTCATCGTCCTGGCTGCGGGAATCGCGGTGGGGCCGCTCGCGTTGCTGTGGGCGCAGATGGGCCATTCGGACAAACAACTGTCGTGAGCGCGAAGAGCTTCCTTCCCGGAAAGCTTTACACTTGAGGCAGCTCTACTCGTGCTGCCAAACCTTCACTGCCGAAATGATCAAGATCGCAGCCAATCCTGGCAGGAGAATCGAACTCGGGACGATGCCGAGAAACAGGCCGCCGATGAATGTGCCGAGTATGGATCCGATTGCCATTGCCAGCAAGAATTTCCAGTTGGCGCGGAGTACTGAAAAACTCTGATCCCGACTATAGCGCGCGAATCCCACGAGCATCGTCGGAAGGCTCACCGCGAGCGAGAGACTGCCTGCCAGCTTTACGTCCGCGCCGAACATCAAGATCAGGGTAGGAATCAGGAATTCTCCCCCGGCAACGCCGAGCAGCGACGCCACGATGCCGATAGCAAAGCCTGCCGCGATGCCTGCGACAATCAGGCTCGCGCCCGTTAGCGGCGGTGTGGTCGCTCCAGCGGTATTGTGTGCGAACAGGAGTACGCCAGCGATCACGAGCAACAAGGCGGCGATGACCTTGTACAGCGTTTCGGACTTGAGGCGCGTTGCCCAGGATGCCCCTGCGTAGGCGCCGACAAGGCTGCCGGCCAGCAGGTTCAGGATGACCGGCCAATGCACATATATTTCGACGAAGGGAACGGCGCGGGCACGAAATGGCAGTGCGCTCGCCACCACGATCAGGCTCGTCGCCTTGTTGAGGACCACAGCTTCACGACCGCAGACGAAATTCGGCGCCACCGAGACCTATGAGGCCGCTTGCTCTGGGCACGCGGGTCTGGGTCCCGCGGAATGGTAAGAGGATAGCTAGCGGGCAGCCTCGGTCACGAACGCTTGACCACGATCAATGACTGTTTTTGGCGCCCGAATATGGTACTGAGGGCGTGTTCCGGCCCGAGAGCTAGATTAATATCGATGCAGTTCGTCCGTACCATCCTGGCATTCGCCATCGCCATATCCCTGGCGATGCTGCCGGTTGCCGCGTCGGCTGCCGACCTCGCCATGTCGCCGGATGACATGCAAACGGCCATGCAAATGGGTGGCGACGCCAATATGTCGATGGACGATTGCTGCCCGGACCTGAAGGGAACGAGCTCCCACACTGGCACCTACAAGTGCGGGATGGGTTTCTGTTGCGTCGGCGGGATCATCGCGCTCGGTGACGTGCGGCCTGTCGCTTTCGGGTATTTTGCCGTAGCGGCGAGCAAGCTGGCCATTCCCGCCGATCAGGTCGTCTCCTTCCGCGGCGGCAGTCCTCCCTTCCGACCTCCTCGAACCTGATCTCGCAAAGCCCGAGACGCGAGCGGCATGCCTGCTCGCGACGACGACTGACGTGCGCGCCCGCGGCGCCACGGCTGAGATCAATCCATGAGGACACGACAATGCTTTCCAAAGTCAGCACCGTGGCTCTTGCCGCGACCCTTTCGCTTGCCGCGTCGGCCGCCATCGCGGGCGCCGGCGACTACACCTTCGAGCCCGTCAATCCGCAGATGAAGAAGGGCGGCGACGTCATGCTCGCCGTTCGCTTGACGAACAAGCAAACCGGCAGGCCGGTGTCGGACGCGGTCATCTTCAAGACCCGCGTCGACATGGCGCCGGACGGGATGGCCGAGATGGAATCGGCGGTTGCCCCGCTGCCTTCGAAGGAGCCGGGCGTGTACGCTTTCAAGACGGACCTGCCGATGGCCGGCCGCTACCAGATGACGCTGTCCGCGAAGGTACAGGGCGAACCGGAGACGGTCACCGGCAAGGTGATCGTCACGGCGACCCAGTGAGCGTTCGGGCGCCGCCCGGCGGCGCCCGATATTTTCCTTTTCCATACATACGGACGCGCTCTTCGGGCGCGCGGATACACGCCATGAAAACGCTGCGTCTTCTGACGGCTCTTGCGCTGGGGGGCGGCCTGGTCCTGGGCGCCTACTCGTATTCGAACGGCATGCGCCGGTCCGCGCTGGCCGGGTTCGCCCCGGCTGCCGCAGCCGCGGAACGAACTCCGCTCTACTATCGCGATCGGGGCGGCGCGCCGCTTTGGTCCGCGGCTCCGAAGAAGGACGAGCGGGGGCGGGACTATGTGCCGGTCTTCGAGGACGATGGTGCGGCCGCCGGGCCGGCGACGCCGAAGATGCAGGCGGCTTCCTCGCGAAAGATTCTCTACTACCGCAATCCCATGGGGCTGCCGGACACCTCGCCCGTGCCGAAGAAGGACGCGATGGGGATGGACTATGTTCCCGTCTACGAAGGCGACGACACCGACGACGGGACGGTGAAGCTTTCGCCCGGCAAGATCCAGCGCACCGGCGTCAAGTCGGAGCCCGCCGTGAGGCGGGTGATCCGGACCACCGTCAGGGCACCCGGCACCATCGCCCTCGACGAGCGGCGGATTTCCGTGATCGCCATGCGGTCGGAGAGCTTCATACTGAAGGTCGCCGACGTCACCACGGGTTCACATGTGGTCAAGGGCCAGCCTCTGATGGAGGTCTACAGCCCATCCGTTGCCTCGGCCGCGGCCGAGTACCTTGCCACGATCACATCGAAGACCATTGGGGGAGACGTTCAGTTCGGGCGCGGCTCCCGGCAGCGCCTGATGAACCTGGACGTGCCGGAGAGCGTCATTGCCGCCATCGAGAAGAGCCGCACCGTCCCGACCTCGATCGAGTGGACCTCCCCCCGCGATGGGATCGTGCTGGAGCGCAACGCCATCGACGGCATGCGGGTGCAGCCCGGCGGGGTCCTGTTCCGGATCGCTGATCATTCCGTGATGTGGGCGCTGATCGATGTCGCCGAACGCGATCTCGGCGTGATCGCGAGGGGCCAACCGGTCGCGGTAAAGGCGCGGAGCTTCCCCGGACGGGAGTTCACCGGGAAGGTCGAGGTGATCTATCCCGAGATCAACAAGGAGACCCGGACCGCGCGCGTGCGCATCGAATTGCAAAATCCGGAGCTGATCCTGCTGCATGACATGTACGTCGACGCCGACATCGACACCGGCAGCGGCGAGGCAGTCCTCGCGGTGCCCGAGAGCGCCGTGATGGACACCGGCAGCCGGCAAGCTGTTTTCGTCGACAAGGGAGAGGGCCGGCTGGAGCCACGCGAGGTCAAGCTCGGCCACCGGGGCGGCGGCTTCGTGGAGGTCCGGCAGGGTCTCGCGGAGGGCGACGCCGTGGTGGTCTCGGCGAATTTCCTGATCGATGCCGAAAGCAACCTGAAGGCCGCGCTGAAGGGCTTCGCGCAGGGGGCGCAGCAATGATCGCCCGCCTCATCGCCTGGTCCGCGCGCAACCTGCTGCTGGTCCTGTTCGGGACCGGCTTCGCGGCCGCGGCAGGGCTTTACGCGCTTTTGCATTTGCCGCTCGATGCCATCCCCGATCTCTCGGACACGCAGGTCATCGTCTACACGGAGTATTCCGGCCAGGCCCCGCAGGTGATCGAGGACCAGGTCACCTATCCGCTGACGACAGCGATGCTGACCGTGCCGAAGTCGAAGGTCGTCCGCGGCTTCTCGTTCTTCGGCGTCTCCTTCGTCTACGTCATCTTCGAGGACGGCACCGACATCTACTGGGCGCGCTCGCGCGTGCTGGAATTCCTCAACGGTGCCAGCGCGCGCCTGCCGGCCGGCGTGAGTCCCACGATCGGTCCCGACGCGACCGGCGTCGGCTGGGTCTACCAGTACGCCGTGATGTCGAAGGAACTGAACCTCGCCGACACCCGCACCATCCAGGACTGGAATCTGAAGTTCGCGCTCGCCAAGGCCGAGGGCGTCGCGGAAGTGGCCAGCGTCGGCGGCTTCGTCAAGCAGTACAACGTCATCCTCGATCCGCAGCGGATGCGCGATCTCGGCATCAGCATGCAGAAGATGCGCGAGGCGATCCGCGCCAGCAACGCCGACGTCGGCGGGCGGACGGTCGAACTCTCCGAGTTCGAGTACGTCATCCGCGGCAAAGGCTACATCAAATCGATCAACGATCTCGGCAACGTCGTCCTGAAGACCTCTGGCGGCACGCCCGTGCTGCTGCGCGACGTCGCGCGGGTCGAACTCGGTCCCGACGAGCGGCGCGGCATCGCGGAATTGAACGGCGAAGGCGAGGTCGCCAGCGGCATCGTGCTGCAGCGCTTCGGTCTCAACGCGCTGGAGGTCATCCAGAACGTCAAGAAGCGCTTCCAGGAGATCGCCTCGAGCCTGCCGAAATCGGTCGAGATCGTCCCGGTCTACGATCGCTCCAACCTGATCTACGCGGCCATCGATACCCTCAAGCATACTTTGTTCGAGGAAAGCGTCGTCGTCGCGCTGGTCTGCATCGTCTTCCTGCTCCACGTCCGCAGCGCCTTGGTCGCCATCCTGATGTTGCCCGTCGGCGTCTTGATGGCGTTCGGGGCCATGAAGCTGCTGGGCCTCGGCTCCAACATCATGAGCCTCGGAGGCATCGCCATCGCGATCGGCGCGATGGTGGATGCCGCAATCGTCATGATCGAGAACGCGCATAAGCACCTCGAACGAGCCGGGCCCGGAAAATCCCGGATCGACATCCTGATCGCCGCAGCTGCGGAGGTCGGGCCGGCACTGTTCTTCAGTCTGCTGATCATCACCGTGTCGTTTATGCCGATCTTCACGCTGGAGTCGCAGGAGGGGCGCCTGTTCAGCCCGCTGGCGTTCACCAAGACATTCTCAATGGCGGCGGCCGCACTCCTGTCGGTGACATTGGTGCCGGCGCTGATGATGATCTTCGTGCGCGGGCGGATCGTTCCCGAGCACAGGAATCCGATCAACCGCTTTCTGATCTGGATCTACCGACCGGTCATCAAGGGTGTCATGCGTGTCAAGACGCTGGTGATCGTGCTCGCGGTCGCCGTGCTGGCGGTGAGCATCTGGCCGGCGCGGCAGCTCGGCACCGAGTTCATGCCGAACCTGAACGAAGGCACGCTGCTCTACATGCCGACGACGCTGCCGGGCATCTCGGTCACGAAGGCCGGCGAACTGATGCAGACCCAGGACCGGATCATCCGCTCGTTTCCGGAAGTCGCCTCGGTCTACGGCAAGGCGGGGCGCGCCGCGACCGCCACCGACCCGGCCCCCTCCGAGATGTTCGAGACGATCGTCAACCTCAAGCCCAAGCAGGAGTGGCGCCCCGGCGTCACCATCGACGGCCTCATCGCCGAAATGGACAAGGCGCTGCAGTTTCCCGGCGTCTCGAACGCCTGGACCATGCCGATCAAGGCCCGCATCGACATGTTGTCCACGGGGATCCGGACGCCGATCGGCGTCAAGGTGATCGGCACCGACCTGGTCGAGATCGACAAGCTCGCAAAGCAGGTCGAGCAGGTCCTCAAAGCCGTTCCGGGCACCTCCTCGGCGTACGCCGAGCGCGGCATCGGCGGGTACTATCTCGAGGTCACGCCCGACCGGACCGCGCTGGCGCGCTACGGGATCATGGTCCAGGACGTTCAGGACACCATCGCGGCGGCGCTCGGCGGCCAGACGGTCACCACGACGATCGAAGGCAGGCAGCGCTTCACCGTCAACATGCGCTACCCGCGCGATTTGCGCGACAACCCGCAGGCTATCGCCAACGACGTGCTGGTGCCGATGCCCGCCGGCGGCGCGGTGCCGCTCGGCGAGGTCGCCAAGGTCGCGCTGGCGCGCGGGCCGACGTCGATCCGGACCGAGAACGGGCAGTTGGCGACCTACATCTACGTCGACATCCGCGACCGCGACCTCGGCGGCTACGTCGCCGACGCGAAAGCCGCCGTGCAGGCCAACATCCAGTTTCCGGCCGGCTACTACGTGATGTGGAGCGGCCAGTACGAATACCTGGAGCGCGCCACCGCGCGGCTCAAGATCGTCGTCCCCGTGACGCTGCTGATCATCTTCCTGCTGCTCTATCTGAACTTCCGCTCCATCACCGAGACGATGATCGTGATGCTGTCGCTGCCGTTCGCGCTGGTCGGCGGGCTGTGGCTGATGTGGTGGCTGGGCTTCAACCTGTCCGTGGCCGTCGCCGTCGGCTTCATCGCGCTCGCCGGCGTGGCGGCCGAGACGGGTGTCGTCATGCTGATCTATCTCAACCAGGCGCTGTCGGAGATCGCGGCGGGGCGTGCCGCCGAGGGGCGGGCGCTGACCCGCGGTGACCTGTACGACGCCATCATGGAGGGCGCGGTGGAGCGCGTCCGGCCCAAGATGATGACGGTAGTCGCCATCATGGCGGGGCTGCTGCCGATCATGTGGAGCACCGGGACCGGCTCCGAGATCATGCAGCGTATCGCGGTGCCGATGATCGGCGGCATGATCTCCTCCACGCTGCTGACGCTCGTCGTGATCCCGGCGATTTTCGGCCTGGTGAAGGGCTGGGGACTGCCCCGCGACGGCGAGGAGACCGGTGCAACCTCGAACCGCGTCCCGCCTGACGTATCCGAGGCAGCTTGAAACAGACTTCGGACGACAACATCGAGAGGAACTCATGCTCAAGAACGCGACGGCATGCGGGTTTGCCTTCGACCCGCTAAAGCGGAATGGGGTTAGGTTGAATCGATTTGGGATTCCCAAATCAGCTTGTTTCTGATTCACCATGCTGGCTGGGCGGAGGCCAGCATGGATGGGCAAGCCTTATTCTCTGGATCTTCGCAAGCGCGTTGTGGCCGCGATCGAGGGCGGAATGTCCCGCAATCGAGCCGCCAAGCAGTTTGGGGTGGCGATCAGCACGGCGATCGGCTGGATGAAGCGGGTCGATGAGACCGGCAGCGTTGCGCCCGGCCAGATGGGTGGTCACAAGCCGAAGGCGGTTTCGGGAGACCACGCAGTCTGGCTGTCGCAACGGATCAAGGACGGCGATTTCACCATACGCGGTCTCGTTTCCGAGCTTGCCGGTCGGGGGCTGAAGGTCGACTACCACTCGGTGTGGGACTTCGTGCATGCCGAGAAGCTCAGCTTCAAAAAAAAGCGTGGCGGCTGGCGAACGCGATCGACCCGAGGTCGCGCGGCGGCGAGCCCAGTGGACAAAGTATCAAGGTCGCGTCGAAGCTGAGCGGCTGGTCTTCATCGACGAGACCTGGACCAGGACCGATATGGCACCCTTGCGGGGATGGGCGCCGCGCGGGCGCAGGCTTCACACCAAGGTTCCTCACGGCCGCTGGACGACCATGACCTTCCTGGCGGCCCTGCGCCATGATCGGATCGATGCGCCATGGTTCATCGAGGGACCGATCGATGGCGTGAGCTTCCGTACCTATGTCGAGAAGGTCCTTCTGCCCGTCCTTCGACCCGGCGATATCGTCGTCTTGGATAACCTCGGCAGCCACAGGAGCAAAGCAGTTCGCCAGCTCATCCGTTCGGTCGGCGCCAAACTGTTCTTCCTGCCAAAATACTCGCCCGATCTGAACCCGATCGAACAGGTTTTTGCCAAGCTCAAGCACCTGCTCCGCAAAGCTGCCGCGCGAACCGTCGACGCGGTCTGCGCCGCAATCGGCCGCGCACTCGATGCCTTCACATCCGAGGAATGCGCCAACTACCTCAAAAATTCAGGCTATCGAACCTAATGCCATCACGCTTTAGACCTCAACCCCGGCGAAGCCTTGGCGTAGCCGGGTCGCGGGGCATGACAACGGAGTTTGATGCGGACACCTCTCTCCACAACATCATTGCGAGCGCAAGCGAAGCAATCCAGAATGTCTCCGCGGCGGCAGTCTGGATTGCTTCGTCGCAAGAGCTCCTCGCAATGACGGAGCATGAGGAGGCCCTTTTCATGTCGCTCAAACTGTTCGAACTCGTCGGCACCGATGCGTCACGCCCCTTCAGCCCGTATTGCTGGCGCATTCGGATGGCGCTGGCGCACAAGGGACTGGCGGCGCAATCGCTGCCCTGGCGCTTCACCGAGAAGAGCGCGATTGCGCCGCACGGCTCGGAGAAGGTCCCGGTGCTGCTGCATCACGACGAGCCGGTGGTCGATTCCTGGGCGATCGCGACCTATCTCGAAGACAATTTTCCGGACCGTCCGTCGCTGTTCGGCGGCGAGGGCGGCCGCGCCATGGCGCGCATGCTGAATGCCTGGGGCGACATCGCCATCGTCGGCGGCATCTTTCCGCTGATCGTCGCCGACATCCCGAAAAACCTTGCTGAGGTCGACGCCGCCTATTTCCGCCAGTCGCGCGAGGCGCGTTTCGGCGGCAAGAGTCTGGAAGAGGTGATGGCGGGCCGCGATGCCGGTGTGGTCGCGTTCCGCAAATCGCTCGAGGTGATGCGGCAGACCCTGAAGAAGCAACCCTTCATCGGCGGCGCTGCGCCGAACTATGCCGATTACATCGTGTTCGGCGGTTTTCAGTGGGCGCGCGTGACGAGCCCGTTCAAGCTGCTCGAGGCGGATGATCCGGTCTATGCCTGGCGGGAAAAGCTGCTCGATGCGTTCGACGGCATGGCGCGAAAATCGCCGGGACATGCGGTATAGGGCAGGCTCTCTCTTCGATGTGGCGCGACCTCGCGTCTTATGCGCAGTCATGCCACTTATTTGCCCGCGCTCGCCGCCGCCTCGCGCAAACAGGCCCGGCACAAACAATCCTCGCCCTTGACCGGCATCGGCAGCCGCGCCGTTTCCTCCGCGCACCAGCAGGTGCCTGAGAGATCGCAGCCGAATTCGGCGCCGCAGCGGGAACAGGCGAGGCGGCGCGGTTCCTGCAATGGAAATTCTTGCGGATTTGTCATGATTTGCGCAAAAGCTTCGCCGTCATTTTCATGTCGGGTTCATCCCCCGCTGCGGTATATTACGCCTCGCGCACGGACTCGGAAAGCGGTTGGCAACGCGCGAAGGACATATCGATGGCCCGCGATTCGCAAGCCGCCCTCGTCGCGCTCAACCGGTTCGGCTTCGGTGCCCGCGGCGGGGCGTCCGGAGATCTCATCAACGCGGCCTCGGATCCGCGCGGATTCGTCAAGGCGGAGCTGAGCCGCCCCAACGGCGTGCTGCTGGAGGCGCCAGGGCTGCAATCCACGCCGCAGCTCGGGCAGGCCGTGTTCGCCTATCAGGACCAGGTCAAGCAGGCGCGCGAGGCCGCCGCCAAAGCCGGCGCGCCGACTGAGGCGACGCCGCCGCAGGCGCCGTCCGATCAAAAGCCCGGATTGCGCCGCAATCTCTCGCTGAACACCGCGGCGACCGAGATCGCCGGCCGGATGGCCGAGGCCAGGCCGACTGACAGCAAGCCGACTGACAACAAGCCGGCCGACAATATGGCGAAGCCCGACACGATGCAGCCCAACGCCGCTGCGCCCCCCGCCGCAAAACCCGCGCCGCAGCCGCTCAACGTCATCCAGAAAACCTTTCGCGCCGAGGCGCTGGCGCGGTTGCAGCGCGCGACGCTGGTCGAGTGCGGCTTCACCGAACGTCTGGTCGTATTCTGGTCCAACCATTTTTGCATCTCCGCCAGCAAAGGCGAGCTGGCGCGGATATGGGCCGGCGCGTTCGAGCGCGAGGCGATCAGGCCGCATGTGCTCGGGCGTTTCGCCGACATGCTCCGGGCCGTCGAGCAGCACCCGGCGATGCTGTTCTTCCTCGACAACCAGCAATCGCTCGGGCCGGACTCGCGCGCGGGCCAGAACCGCAAGCGCGGGCTGAACGAAAATCTCGCCCGCGAAATCATGGAGCTGCATACGCTCGGCGTTGGCGGCGGCTACACGCAGGACGACGTCACCTCGCTCGCGCGCATCATCACCGGCTGGACCTTTGCCGGCCGGCAGGGACAGCTCGGCTCACCCGGCTCCTTCGTGTTCAATACCAATGCGCATCAGCCCGGGCCGCAAATGCTGCTTGGCAAGACCTACGAGCCGACCGGGCTCGCGCAGGGCGAGGCCGCGCTCGCCGACATTGCCCGTCATCCCTCGACTGCGAACTTCATCGCCACCAAATTCGTCCGCCATTTCGTCGCCGACGATCCGCCGCCGGCGTTGGTGGCACGATTGCGCGATGTCTTCATCAAGACCGACGGCGATCTCAAGGCGCTTGCAACGGCACTGGTCGATTCCGACGAGGCGTGGAAGGCGCCGCTGACCAAGATGCGTTCGCCTTACGATTTCGTGGTCGCGAGTGGCCGGCTGCTGGCGCGCGTGCCGGAAGATCCCGGCGGCTACCTCAACAATCTCAATCTGCTGGGACAGCCGCTGTGGTCGCCGGCCGGCCCTAATGGTTTCGCCGACACCAGCGCCGCCTGGGCTGCGCCCGAAGGCATCAAGCTTCGGCTTGACATCGCCGCGCAGATGGGCGCGCGGCTGGGCAACAACATCGACCCGCTCGACCTCTTGGAATTTGCCGCCGCAGATGCGGCCTCCATCGAAACGCGGCGGACCATCGAGCGCGCGGAGTCGCGGCAGCAGGCGCTGGCGCTGCTGTTGATGTCGCCGGAAATGCAAAGGAGATGATGATGATCGACTGCGTCGAGAACCGCCTCATCACCTCGCGCCGCGGCCTCCTGCTCGGCGGCGCGTCCTTCGCGGCGTGGGCCTATTTGCCGAAATTCGCGCGCGCGGCGGATGGCCGCGATCCGCGACTGATGGTCGTGATCCTGCGCGGCGCGCTCGATGGGCTCTCGACCGTCGCGCCGGTTGGCGACCCCGATTATGCCGGCCTGCATGGATCGATCGCGCTTGCGGCGGACGGCGCGCATCCCGCGATCATGCTCGATACTTTTTTCGCGCTGCATCCGGCGATGCCGGAATTTGCGCGGATGTATCGCGACATGCATGGCGCCGTGATCCATGCGGTCGCGACGCCCTATCGCGACCGTTCGCATTTCGACGGCCAGGACGTGCTCGAAAGCGGCTACGCCGGCCCGGGGCGCGTGCAATCCGGCTGGCTCAACCGTGCGCTGGAAGCGCTGCCGCGCGGCGAGCGCGTGTCGAGCGGGCTTGCGGTCGGGCCCACCACGCCGCTGGTGCTGCGCGGCAATGCGCCGACCGTCGGCTGGGCGCCGGTGGCGCTGGCGCAAGCGGACGACGACACCGCGAGGCGGCTGGTCGATCTCTACCGTCATCGCGATCCCGCGCTGGCGTCGGCCTTGTCGCAGGCCCTTCAGCTCGAGAAGGCAGCGAGCGGCGACGACATGAAGCCGAAGCCGGGCAACGCGGTCGCGCAGATGCGGCAGGTCGCGCGCGGCGCCGCAAAACTGATGGCGGCCGACGACGGCCCGCGCATCGCCGCGCTCGCCTTCGACGGCTGGGACACGCACGCCAACGAAGGCGGGCCGGTCGGTCGCCTCGCGTTCCTGCTCGGCGGTCTGGACGGTGCGCTCGCCGAATTCGAAAGCGGCCTCGGCGATCACTGGCGCGACACCGTCGTCGTGGTCGCGACCGAGTTCGGCCGCACCGCGCGCATCAACGGCACCGACGGCACCGACCACGGCACGGGAACGATCGCGCTGCTCGCCGGCGGCGCGGTGAAGGGCGGCCGCGTCATCTCCGACTGGCCCGGCCTCAAGCCCGCCAACCTCTACGAAGGCCGTGACCTCAAGCCGACCACCGATCTGCGCTCCGTGATCAAGGGCGTGCTGCAGGGACAGTTCGGCCTGTCGGATCGCGCGCTGGCGGAGACGGTGTTCCCGGACAGCGCAAGCGCAAGGCCGATGAAGGGGCTGGTTGCTTAACCTCTCCCCGCCCTTGAGTGGGGAGAGGTCGGATTGCGTAGCAATCCGGGTGAGGGGCAAAGCAATGCGCGGCCACGATCAGAAATCCATCCGACGCGCACGGCGACTGCGCGTCGATCAAACAGATGCAAAGACAGTTCTCTGGAATCGAATCCGCAACCGTCGCGTCGACGGTAACAAGTTCGTCAGGCAGGAGCCGATCATCGGCTATATCTGCGACTTCGTCTGCCGTGAGAAGCGGTTTATCATTGAAGTCGATGGTGGCCAGCACAACGAGTCGACAGCCGACGCGATCCGAGATGAACGCCTGCGCGAAAGAGGCTATAAGATCCTTCGCTTCTGGAACAACGACGTACTCGGAAATATCGACGGCGTTTTGTCCATTATTCAGACCGAACTCGCGGAGGCAGCCCCTCACCCCACCCTCTCCCCGTAAGAACGGGGCGAGGGAGTGAGAGGGCGGTGCGTTCCCGACTCTAAAGGCGATCGAAGCTCCGGCGCTTGCCGCGGGTCTCAACCTCTCCCCGCCCTTCTGCGGGGAGAGGTCGGATCGCGCAGCGATCCGGGTGAGGGGCCAGGCACATCGCTTTCCAAGACGACAGTCCATCCGACTCGCACAATGACGGTGCGCGGATTATGGACTTCAATTACAATTCAGACCGAACTCGCGGAGGCAGCCCCTCACCCCACCCTCTCCCCGTAAGAACGGGGCGAGGGAGTGAGAGGGCGGTGCCTCCCTTACGATCGCCTGATAGGAGACACCCCATGTACATTGCCATGAACCGCTTCCGCGTCACCAAAGGCTCTGAATCCGCCTTCGAGCAGGTCTGGCTTTCGCGCGATACCCATCTCGACAAGGTGCCGGGCTTCGTCGAATTTCATCTGCTGCGCGGCCCCGAGCTCGAGGACCACACGCTGTACGCTTCGCACACGGTGTGGGCCAATTACGCCGCGTTCGAGGCCTGGACCAAGTCGGAGGCTTTTCGTGCCGCGCATCAGCGTGCTGGCGACAACAAGCCGCTTTATCTCGGCCATCCACAGTTCGAAGGATTTGAGGTGATGCAGACGGTCGGACGCGGCGCGAAGTAGCACGCCGCGCTTCAAGTGTCAGTCGTGCGTAATCTTGTCGATCTCGGCGAGATCATCCGCACTGAGCTTCCACGCGATCGCCTTCACATTCTCTTCGACCTGCTCGACGCGGGTGGCACCGGCGATCACGCTCGACACCTGCGGGCGCGCGGCGAGCCAGGAAAAGGCGAGCTCGAGCATGCTGTGCCCGCGCGCCTTCGCGAAGGCCGTGAGCTTCTCGACGATGTCCTCGTTGCGCGGCGTGACGTAGCGGTCGCGCAGCCGCGGCACCTTGCCGAACCGGGTGTCGCCGGGCGCGGCCTCGCCCTTGCTGTATTTGCCGGTCAGAAGTCCGCTTGCGAGCGGGAAGAACGGCAGTAATCCGAGCTTGTATTCCTGCGCGGCCGGCAGCAGATCCTTCTCGATATCGCGCACGACCAGGGAATATTCGTCCTGGCAGGAGACGAAGCGGCTGACATTCATCGCGCGTGCGACATACTCAGCTTCGGCAACCCGCCAGGCCGGAAAGTTCGAATTGCCGATGTAGCGGACCTTACCCTGCCGGACGAGATCGTCGAGCGCGCGCAAGCTCTCCTCGATCGGCGTCAGCTGGTCGTAATCGTGCTGCTGGTAGAGATCGATGTAATCGGTCTTCAGCCGCTTCAGGCTCGCGTCCACGGCGTCCATGATGTAGCGGCGCGAGGCGCCCTGCCTGGTTCCGTCCTCCGCCATGGGCTTGGAGTATTTCGTCGCCAGTACGATGTCCTTGCGGCGATCGCCCAGCACGGCGCCGAGCACATTTTCCGAGCCGCCCATGTTCGAATAGATGTCGGCGGTGTCGAACAGCGTGATGCCGAGATCGAGCGCCCGATGGATCACCTTGCGCGAGGTCTCCAGGTCGGTGCGCTGGCCGAAATTGTTGCAGCCGAGTCCGACCGCAGACACGCGCAGGCCGGAGGCGCCGAGATTACGAATTTCCATGGGAGATCCCTGTCAGAGATGGGCAGGGGCGCATTGTGACTGCGGTGCGCCGCTGCAGCAAGCCGCGCGCCGCGTTGCTGCCATGCCGACAAGGAACTGCGGACAAAAAAATGCGGCCCCTGTCAGACGCGGCGACTGACGGGGACCGCTTGGGGCGCTTGATCGGTGACGGGGGGCCTGATCAGACGCAGCCACAACCTAGTCCCGCTATGTTACGCGCGGGTGACAGCCAGAGTTATCCACAGGGGGGCTGCTGCAGCGGATCAGAATATCTTGCGATAGACGATGAAGCCGGAGCGCTCGGCGACCTTGTCGTACAGGCGCTGCGCCGTGACGTTGGTCTCGTGCGTCTGCCAGTAGACGCGCGGGGCCCCTGCGAGTTGCGCGCGCTCGTAGACGCCGTGGATCAGCGCCGAGCCGACACCCTTGCCGCGTGCGGCCTCGGTCGTGAACAGGTCCTGCAAATAGCAGGACGGCTCGATCGCGGTGGTGCTGCGATGAAAGAGATAGTGCGTCAGCCCGAGCAGGCGGCCGTCGCTTTCGGCGACGAGCGCGTGCACCGGCTCATAGGCATCGAAGAAGCGCTGCCACGTGATCCGCGTGATCTCGCCTGAGAGCGCGGTCGAGCCGGAGCGGCCGTAGAAGGCGTTGTAGCCGTCCCACAGCGGCAGCCATTGATCGTAGTCCTGCTTGGTGACGGAGCGAATGGTGAGGGGCATGTGAGAATTCCACGATCTCGGGGCGCACGACGAAGAGGTGTCACTTCATACGTGATGATTGCACTGCCGATCAATCGCTCAGTCGCATCACTCCGCGACGCGCAGATACCGGATCAGCTTGCGGGCCGCGGGATCGCGCAGCGAGCGGTAGTAGTCGGCGCGGGACGGCGCATCGGTGTGGCGGACGAGGTCGGTCACGGGCGTGTAGCTCAGCATGCGCCCGCCGTCGGGCAGCGCGGCGCAGACGAAGCGCAGCACCTCGCCATTGCGCAAGGCGATGTTGATCGGCGTGGCATCGCCGATCCGCACCATCTCCATGCGCTGCGCGATGAAGGTGCCGAGCTCGTCCTCGGGCAATTCGAACGCGCCAGTGTCGCGGCCGTGATACATCAGCGCGATGAAAGGCGGCTTGTCGTCGGCGATGTCGTCCGGCACCGCAAAATAATCGCGGAACGCACGGTTGATGAATTCGGCGCGGGTCTCCGCATCGAGCAGCACGATGCCGATATCGACCTGGTCGAGCGCGGCCGACAACCGCGCGGCGGTGGCGTGGCTCTGGCGCTCGGCGGCAAACGTGCCGAGCAGCCGCTCGCGCATCAGGCCGGTGATGCCTGCGGTGCCCGCGGCTGTGATTGCCAGGAGGCCGAGTGGGAGCAGATCCGCCGCGGCATAGAACGAAACGCCGTGGTGGTTGAGCAACAGCAGTGCCGCGCCGATCACCGCGACGGCTGCGCTGGCGACGGCGGAGGCGAGACCCGAGAGCGCGCCGGCAAGGGCCACGATGCCGACGAGCAACGGTGCCAGTGAGAGGACAGCAACATGGAGATCGAGCAGGATCGCCAGCAGCAGAGTTGCTGCCGCCAGCGCCGGACCGGAGATCGCACGCCATCCGAACCGCATGGGCCTGTCTCGCTTCTCCCTGAATGAGGTAAGTCGGCAACACTGGCTGATTGTTGCGCCAATGCGATGCGGTTTCGCGCGGTGTGCTTAAGGCGCGCTTTTGTGCATGCGCAAAGCTTTCGGATGATTTTAGGCCAAGTGCGCGTGCTTGACGCGTTGTTGCAGCGCGGGCGCATTCAGCGTCGACGTCCCCGGGCCCTTGCGCGTGCCGACGAATATCAACAGCGATGCCGCGACGAGGATGGCCGCAGTCAGGGTGATTGCAACGACTACCACAGGTGATTTCATCGACGTCCTGTCGCGATGCCGGTCGGCGCGGGGCACGCGGCGCCTTGAAGGCGGGTCCAGGATGAAACGGGAATCAGAGCGGCAGGCCCATCGCCATGGTCGCCTTGGTCGAGAGCACCGTCAGGGTGGCGATCAGGCACAGCGAGAGCGCGGCGACGGCGAGCGAGGCCGCGACCGCGTTGGTCAGCCGGGAAGACGAAACGGTAGCGGGTTGGCCTTGAAAGCCTGCCGTGCCGGACGCCCGAATCATGGTCTAAATCCTTCAACGCGCGAGCGAATCACCCGCGACATCGGACAATTTCACTGTTTCAACCGGCAATATTGCGGCGGCTAACGCGGCGAAAATGGCGGGATTGCGGCAAAGACGGCCCTTGTGCCCGCTATTCGCCAGAGCGCGGTCGCGCCGTCAGGCGCCCGCGGCGATGCTGGCGGGGTCGTCGACGTCGGCCGGCCGCCAGTCCATTGCGACGAAGCCGGGGGCGGCTTCCACGCGCTTCAGCCAGTCCCGAATCGCCGGGAAGGTCGAGAGGTCAAAGTCGCAGCGGTCGGCGAGGTGGGTGTAGCCGTACAGCGCGATGTCGGCGACCGTGAGCTGGCGGGCGGCGAAATAGGCGTTGGCCCTGAGGTGGTTCTCCATCACCTGGAGGGCGCCATAGCCGCGCTCCATCCAGTCCTCCAGCGAATGGGTCTGCAGGTCGCGGCCGCCCCTCACCAGCGACAGCCAGAAATAGGCGGCGCCGATGTTCGGCTCCAGCGCGTGCTGCTCGAAGAACATCCATTGCAGCGCGTCGGCGCGATCGATGCGGTTCTCGGGCGCGAGCGGCGTGCCGACGGCGACGTACCAGAGGATGGCGTTGGACTCGGCGAGATAGCGATCGTCGCCGACCTCGAGCAGCGGCACCTGACCGGACGGGTTCTTGGCCAGGAAGTCCGGGGTGCGGCTCTCGCCGCGCAGAATGTCCACCTCGACCGCTTCGTAAGGCAAGTTCAGCAGCGCCAACGCAAGGCGGACCTTGTAGCTGTTGCCAGAGCGTTGCATCGAATAGAGCTTGTACATTCTGAGGATGATTCCGGAAGACGGGAAGGCGCGGCGCTTGTTGCCCTGCAACGCGGCTAAACAATGATGCCGATGCGAATCCGCTGCAAGGGCTGGCCACTAGAAAAACTCGAAAACCCTACCGCATTGCAACGCGGCGGAAGATCATTTCCGTGCGACCAGGCAACTCAGTTCACGCTTGCGTCAACGCCGCTTGCGCATCGCTGCGCGTGATCGTGGGCGAGCAGAGCAATCAGGGTCAGGACGCCAAGCTTCCGCATCGTCCTGGCCGGGCATAGCCGTCCGAAGGACGGCGTTGCTTTCGCTCGCCTATGTCCCGGCCCATCCACGTCTTGTCACGCCATACAAAGAACGTGGAAGCCCGGGCATGACGGCGTTCTGGCTTCCTGTCGCCGACAAGCAAAATTGCTCCGAGGACAAGTCTTGTCGGACAAGCCTTGTCGGATATGTGGGATTTAACCGGCAAAGTTGCGGAAAATTGCTGGGAATCACACCTCGATGCGCTCCAGACCCGTAAACTTTTGCGAGATCGGACCGAAGCTTCTTGCGGTGCAACGGCACTCGTTTTAGGGTGACTTATTCCCACAATCGGAGTCGTGAGGCCAAAGGGTTCACGACGCTTGTCAGGAGATGACGATGTCCTTCCTTGCCGCTGCGCTCGACCGTGTGAAGCCGTCCGCCACCATCGCGGTCACGGATAAAGCACGTGCGCTGAAAGCGGCGGGCCGCAACGTCATCGGCCTCGGCGCCGGCGAGCCCGACTTCGACACGCCCGCCAACATCAAGCTGGCGGCGATCCACGCCATCGAAGCCGGCAAGACCAAGTACACCGCGGTCGACGGCATTCCCGAGTTGAAGGAAGCCATCATCGGCAAGTTTCAGCGCGAGAACGGCGTCGTCTACAAGGCGAACCAGATCATCGTCGGCACCGGCGGCAAGCAGGTGCTCTACAACGCGCTGATGGCAACCATCAATCCGGGCGACGAGGTGATCATCCCCGCGCCCTACTGGGTCAGCTATCCCGAGATGGTGGCGCTCGCCGGCGGCGAGCCGGTGCCGGTGGTCTGCACCGCCGCGGCCGGCTTCAAGCTCCAGGCCGAAGCGCTCGAGCGCGCGATCACGCCGAAGACCAAATGGGTGATCCTGTGCTCGCCGTCGAACCCGACGGGAGCCGCCTACACCAGGACCGAGCTGAAGGCGCTCACCGACGTGCTGGTGAAGCATCCGCATGTCTGGGTCATGACCGACGACATGTACGAGCATCTCGTCTATGACGACTTCCAGTTTACCACGGTCGCGCAGGTCGAGCCGAAACTCTACGACCGCACGCTCACCGTGAACGGCGTGTCGAAGGCCTATTGCATGACCGGCTGGCGCATCGGCTATGCCGGTGGCCCGCCCCAGCTCATCAAGGCGATGTCGACGATCCAGTCGCAGTCGACCTCGAACCCGTCGTCGATTGCGCAATGGGCCGCGGTTGAGGCGCTGAACGGTCCGCAGGACTTCATCCCCGCCAACAACAAGGTGTTCAAGGAGCGCCGCGACCTCGTCGTCTCCATGCTCAACCAGGCCAAGGGCATCGAGTGCCCGCGCCCCGAGGGCGCCTTCTACGTCTATCCGTCCTGCGCCGGCACGATCGGCAAGACCGCGCCGTCGGGCAAGGTGATCGACAATGACGAGACGTTCGTGACCGAGCTGCTCGAGACCGAAGGCGTTGCCGTCGTGCAGGGGTCGGCCTTCGGCCTTGGACCTGCGTTCCGCATCTCCTACGCGACCAAGACCTCGGACCTCGAAGATGCCTGCAAGCGCATCCAGCGCTTCTGCGGCAATCTGCGCTGAGCTCGCAGAAATGATGTGACATGAAGGGCCCGCGCAATGCGGGCCCTTTTTCTTTCAGGTCTGCGCGATCTGGCGCCACCGGAACTGTTGTGCCATAGAACGTTGCGCGGCGTGCGCCGCGCCTCCATGCTCGCATCACATTCATCGCCGGAGATATTCATGCGCCGTTCACTCCTCCTCGCCGGGCTCACCGTTGTGAGCCTCGTTGCCTCCGTTGCGGGCGCCAGCGCGCAGTCGCGGATGGTGCAGGTGGGCGTGCTCGAATGCCGCGGCGGCGCCAGCGTCGGCTTCATCGTTGGCTCAGTGACCAATCTCGGCTGCGTGCTGCGAGTCGATGGTTTGCCGGACGACCGTTACGTCGCGACGATCCGCAAGGTGGGCCTCGACCTCGGCATCACCCAGGAAACGGCACTCGCCTGGGGTGTGTTCGCGCCGGTGAACCGGCTCGGACCGGGCGACCTCGCCGGCAACTACGCCGGTGCGCAGGGCAGCGCGTCCGTCGGCGTCGGCCTCGGCGGCAACGTGCTGGTCGGCGGCTCCAACAATTCGATCGCGCTCCAGCCGCTCAGCGTGCAGGGCCAGGTCGGCCTCAGCGTCGCTGCCGGCCTCGAGAGCCTGGAACTTCGGCCCGGTCGTTAAGAGCGGGTCGTTAAGACCTGATCTCACTGACGACGCACCGCAGCGACGTTTGATGCTTGCCAAATCTCGGGGACGGGCAGAGCATCCGCGTTTGCCGACCCAATCATGGGCCGAGCTCCACACCAAGGAGGCGGCGAATGGGACAAGACGTCAGAAGTCCCCGAGGTCCACGGTGCATCGCGCTGGTGGGCCCTTTCCAAAGCGGTAAAACCACACTTCTCGAAGCGATACTGGCGCGAACGGGCGCAATCCCCCGCGCCGGCAGCGTTGACGCCGGAACCTCCGTCGGCGACGCCTCGCCAGAGGCCCGTCATCACAAGATGACCGTCGGGCTGACTGCCGCCACCACGAGTTTCATGGGCGACAGCTACACCTTCCTCGATTGTCCCGGTTCCGTCGAGTTTGCCCACGACATGCGCGCCGCGCTGCCTGCGGTCGATGCCGCAATCGTGGTCTGCGAAGCCGACGAGAAGAAGCTGCCGCAGCTTCAGATCATCCTGCGTGAGCTGGAGGAGCTGAAGATCCCGCGTTTCCTGTTCCTCAACAAGATCGACCGCGCCAACATGCGCATCCGCGAGACGCTCGAGATGCTCCAGCCCGCCTCGCGCGTGCCGCTGGTGCTGCGCCAGATTCCGATCTGGAAGGACGAGCTGATTGAGGGCTTCGTCGATCTCGCGCTGGAGCGCGCGTTCATCTACCGCGAGCACAAGGCCTCCGAAGTGGTCGCGCTCGAAGGCGGCGATCTCGATCGCGAGAAGGAAGCCCGGTTCTCGATGCTGGAGAAGCTTGCCGATCACGACGATGCGCTGATGGAGCAGCTGCTCGAGGACATCCAGCCGCCGCGCGATGCCGTGTTCGACGATCTCGCCCGCGAATTGCGCGAAGGGGTGATCTGCCCCGTGCTGCTGGGCGCCGCCGCACGCGAAAACGGCGTGCTGCGCCTGATGAAAGCGCTGCGCCACGAGGCGCCCGGTGTCGCGGAGACCGCAAAACGTCTCGGCGTGCCGGAGACCAGGGACGCCCTCGGCTTCGTCTTCAAGACGCTGCATTCGCAGCACGGCGGCAAGCTGTCGCTGACGCGGATGCTCGCCGGCCATCTCGATGACGGTGCCACGCTGCAATCCTCCTCCGGCGGGGCCAGCCGCATCTCCGGCATCCTCGCCGTCACCGGCGCCTACGACACCAAGCGTACCGCGGCGGAAGCCGGCGACACCGTGGCGCTCGCCAAGCTCGACCCGATCAAGACCGGCGACACGGTCTCGAACGGCAAGACCCCGCCGGCAGCGCTCACCGCCGTAGAACCCACTCCGCCGGTGCTCGCGATCTCGGTTGCGGCCACCGACCGCAAGGACGACGTCAAGCTCGGCCAGGCGCTGACGCGGCTGCATGAGGAGGATCCCTCGCTCGTCTTCGTGATGAACGCCCAGACCCACGACACCGTGCTGTGGGGGCAGGGAGAGATGCACTTGCGCGTCGCGAGCGAGCGGCTGCACGACCGCTTCGGCGTCAAGGTCACCTCGCATCCACCCGCGATCGGCTATCAGGAGACCATCCGCAAGCCGATCGTCCAGCGCGGCCGCCACAAGAAGCAGTCGGGCGGCCACGGCCAGTTCGGCGATGTCGTGCTCGACATCAGGCCGCTGCCGCGCGGCGATGGCTTCAAGTTCACCGAGAAGGTGGTTGGCGGCGCGGTACCGCGCAACTACATCGGCGCGGTGGAGGAGGGCGTCGTCGACGGGCTCACGCGCGGCCCGCTCGGTTTCCCCGTCACCGATTTGCAGGTGACGCTGACCGACGGCTCCTATCACAGCGTCGATTCCTCCGACCTCGCCTTCCGCACGGCGGCGCGGGTCGGACTGAACGAAGGCCTGCCGCAATGCCAGTCGGTGCTGCTCGAGCCGATCCACGTGGTCGAGATCGTCTGCCCGACCGACGCCACCGCCAAGATCAACGCGATCCTGTCGGCGCGGCGCGGCCAGATCCTCGGCTTCGACACCCGTGACGGCTGGAGCGGATGGGACTGCGTCCGCGCCATGATGCCGGAAGCCGAGATCGGCGAGTTGATCGTCGAGTTGCGCTCGGCCACCGCGGGCGCCGGCAGCTTCACCCGCCAGTTCGACCACATGGCCGAAGTGACGGGGCGCGCCGCCGACCAGATCATCGCAGCGCATCAACACGCGGCGTGATCTGTCAGGGACCTAGCAGCTTCTCACTCCCTCTTCCCGTTCTTGCGGGGAGAGGGCGGGGCGAGGGGCTGTCTCCACGAATTCGCTCTGAATTGTCTTGCGAGCGGGATGGACATTCGGTCTTGGCAACAGAGCGCCTTGCCCGTCAGACGCAATCAGACCACTCGGGGAGGGGTTAAGTGCGCCTCGCAGGCGCCGACATCCTGCCGCTTGCGTTTGGCTGTGAATGACGTATTTTACATCATTGTATACGTACAAAACATCAATTATAACCTCTGATACGTGAGGCCGCGGTGATCACGTCGTTCCAGATGCGGGCAGCCCGTGCGCTGCTCGGCATTGACCAGAAAACCTTGGCCGAGCTTGCCGGCGTTTCGCTGCCGACCGTCCAGCGGATGGAGGCCAGCACCGGCAATGTGCGTGGCGTGGTCGAAACCTTGATGAAAGTGGTCGAGGCGTTCGAGCGGGCCGGCGTCGAGCTGATCGGCGAGCAGGCGCGCAGCGACGGTGGCGGGCGTGGCGTTCGCTTGAAGGAGCCGGGGCCACCGCGCCGCGTGGGAGCATGATCGGGTGTTGATCGTGCCGGGGATCAGGATGGGCTAGCGCATCGTCGCGCACGCGCAAAGCGGGACGCACGATGCTTCGGAGCATTGTGGGCATGAGCATCACGCGCGAACACGCAGGCAAGCTGCACCAGCTTCGTCGGCCGACCTTTACCGAACTCTATCTGCCAAAGCTCGTCACCGTATGGCGCGAGGGCTATGGGCTTGCTGATTTCCGCGCCGACGTGTTCGCGGGTCTCACGGTTGCGATCGTCGCGCTGCCGCTGTCTATGGCGATCGCGATCGCATCTGGCGTGACGCCGGATCGCGGGCTCTACACTGCCGTGGTCGGCGGCTTCATCGTTTCGCTGCTCGGCGGCAGTAGGTTCCAGATCGGCGGGCCAGCCGGCGCCTTCATCGTATTGGTCGCGCTGACCGCGGAACGGCACGGCGCCGATGGCGTCATCCTCGCGACCATGATGGCGGGCGTGCTCCTGGTCGCCGCGGGCTTCCTGCGGATCGGCACCTATATCAAGTTCATTCCATATCCGGTGACGGTCGGCTTCACGGCCGGCATCGCGGTCATCATCTTCGCCAGCCAGCTCCGCGATCTCGGCGGGATCATGCTGGTCGCGAAAGAGCCGAGCGAATTCGTTGCAAAGCTCGTCGCGCTCGCCGGAGGCCTGCACAGCATCAATCCGTCCGCCGTCGCCGTCGCAATCGTCAGCATTGCCGTCATTGCGGGCTTGCGGCGCTGGCGGCCGTCCTGGCCCGGTATCCTGATTGCGGTCGTGCTTGCTGCGGTCGCGAGTGCCGTGCTGTCGCTGCCGGTTGAGACCATCGGATCGCGCTTCGGCGGCATTCCGCGCGAACTGCCCTCGCCGGCCTTGCCTGCGTTCTCGCTTGCGAAGGCGACGGCCGTGCTGCCGGATGCGATTGCGTTTGCGCTGCTGGCCGCCATCGAATCGCTGCTGTCGGCGGTGGTGGCCGATGGCATGACCGGACGCCGTCACCGCTCCAATTGCGAGCTGGTGGCGCAAGGCGTCGCCAATATCGGCTCGGCGCTGTTCGGCGGCATCTGCGTCACCGGCCTGATCGCGCGCACCGCGACCAACATCCGCGCCGGCGCGCGCGGGCCGCTCGCGGGCATGCTGCATTCGGTCTTCCTGCTGCTGTTCATGCTGATCGCGGCGCCGCTCGCAAGCTACATTCCGCTGGCCGCGCTCGCCGCCGTGCTGGTGGTGGTCGCCTGGACCATGGCGGAGAAGCACGAATTCGCGACGCTGCTGCGCTCGTCATGGGGCGATGCCGTCGTGCTGCTCGCAACCTTCCTGCTCACCATCTTCCGGGATCTGACCGAAGGCATTTTGGTCGGCTTCGCGCTCGGCGCGGTGCTGTTCATCCATCGCATGGCGGAGATGACAGGCATCGAGGAGCGGTCGCCGCTGGTGGCCGCCGATCGTCCCGACGACGGCAACGGCGAGCGCGTGCCTTACGATCCCGCGCTTGCGGTCGATCGCGACGTGCTGGTCTACCGCATCACCGGCGCGTTCTTCTTCGGCGCAGCCTCGGCGATCGGCGGCGTGCTCGACGGCATCGCCGACAAGCGCAAGGGTTTCGTGGTCGATTTCGCCGCGGTGCCGTTCCTGGATTCGACCGCGGCCAACGTGCTGGGACGTGTCGCCGCAAAAGCCCACCGCCAGGGTATCCGGCTGTTCATCACGGGGGCATCGCCCGCAGTTCGCCGCGCGCTGCTCACCCATGGCGTCACGCCGCCGCGGGCGCGTTATCGCGAGACCATCGCGCGCGCCGTCGCCGACATCAAGGGTCGCGCGGCGCAGCCCGCGGCCGATGAGGCGGGCACGACCTAGCGCCGCGGCCTTCCCGAGGCGGCCTGTGCGCTTGACAGAGCCTGCGGGACGCGAAATGGATCGCCTCCAACGCTCCCTAAGGGAAGGATGACCGTGACCAAGGCTCCCGCCGCCTGTCTGATCGGATGGCCGGCCGCGCATTCGCGCTCGCCGCTGATCCATCATTACTGGCTGCGCACGCTCGGGATCGAGGGCGGCTATGTCATCGAGGCGGTTCCGCCCGATAATTTGCGCGACTTCGTGCTGCGGCTGTCGCTGCGCGGCTTCGTCGGCGCCAACGTCACCATTCCGCACAAGGAAGGCGTGCTGGCGCTATCGACGCCCGATGCCCGCGCGAGTGCCGTGGGCGCGGCCAACACGCTGTGGTTTGCGGACGGCGAGCTGCGCTCGACCAACACCGACGTCGAGGGCTTCATCAACAATCTCGATGCCAGCGCGCCCGGCTGGGACGGCGCCGAAGAGGCGCTGGTGCTGGGCGCCGGCGGCTCCTCGCGCGCCATCGTGTTCGGCCTGCTCGAACGCGGCATCAAGCGCATCCATCTCGCCAACCGCACCGTCGCGCGGGCCGAGACGCTGGTGACCCAGTTCGGGGAGAACGTGCAGCCCGTCGCGTGGGACGGGATCAATGACGTGCTGCCGCGTGCAAAACTTTTCGTGAACACGACGTCGCTCGGGATGCACGGCCAGGCTTCACTCGATGTCGACGTGGCGCGCCTGCCGCAAGCTTGCGTGGTCGCCGATCTCGTCTATGTCCCCCTGGTGACGCCGCTGCTTGCCGCCGCCAAGGCGCGCGGGCTGAAGACCGCCGACGGGCTCGGCATGCTGCTGCATCAGGCCGTGCGCGGCTTCGAGCTGTGGTTTGGCCAAAGGCCCGAAGTCACGGCCGAGCTGCGCGCGCTGGTCGAGGCCGACCTCACAAAGACTTGAGAGAATAGCGCGTAATCTCCGGAGTTCTATGTCCGTAGGGACAATCGGAGACCATCATGTCTGTTCAACGTGCAACTTTCACACGTCCGCTCATCGCCGTCGCGATGGTGGCCGTCTCGACCATCTGTGCCGTCGCGCAGAAGGCGCCGGTACCGACGCGCGTGCGCGGCACGATCGAAAGCGTCAATGGCGACACGATGCAGGTCAAGTCGCGCGGCGGCGAGGAGGTCACGCTGCATATCGCTTCGGATCTGCGCGTCTCCGGGATTACCAGGATTTCGCTCGCCGACATCAAGACCGGTTCGTTCATCGGCGCGACCACCGTGCCGGGACCGGACGGCGGCGCGAACGCGGTCGAGGTGCATGTGTTTCCGGAGAGCATGCGCGGCACCGGCGAGGGCTCGCGGCCCTACGACCTCAAGCCGAATTCCAGCATGACCAATGCGACCGTCGCCGAAAGCGTGGTCGGCAATGACGGGCACACCCTGCTCATCAAATACAAGGACGGCGAGAAGAAGGTGTTCGTCTCCGCGGATACGCCGGTCGTCACCTACGTGCCCGGCGACAAATCCGACCTCGAGGCCGGCGCCAAGATCATCGCCTTCGTCAAGCCGCTGGCGGACGGATCGCTCGAAGCCAACCGTATCAGCGTCGGCCGCGACGGCCTGACGCCTCCGATGTGATAGAGGACGACGGCAACACGCTCGGCATCAAGTCCCGCGAAGGCAGCGACGTGAAGGTGCGCATGACCGACAACGTCGCCGTCTTCGCGGTGGTGAAGACGTCGTTGTCGGAGATCAAGGACGGCTCCTATATCGGCGTCACCGGCCTGCCCGAGCCCGACGGCACCCAGAAGGCGATCGCCGTGCACATCTTCCCCGAGAACCAGCGCGGCGCGGCCGAAGGTTTTCGTCCCTGGGACGCGCGCGCCAATTCGACCATGACCAACGCCACGGTCTCACAGACGGTGAAGGGCACCGACGGCCAGAACATCACGGTCAAGTACAAGGACGGCGAGAAGAAAGTCGTGGTGCCCCCGGACACGCCGATCGTCACCTTCATTGCCAGCGACAAATCCGAGATCAAGCCGGGTGCCAAGCTGATCATTTTCGGCGCAGTGAAGAAGGACGATGGTTGGCTGGAAGCCAACCGGGTGAATGTCGGCAGGGACGGCGTGACGCCGCCGATGTGAGGGGCGCATCGCTTTCTCGCTCCCTCGCCCCGTTCTTACGGGGAGAGGGTGGGGTGAGGGGCTCCCTCCACGAGTTCGGCTCTAACAGTCTGCTGAAAAACTATGAAGTCGAGAGTTTTCTTGTCTTTGTTCGGTCGCTGTCGGGGCGGAGCGCTGGAGGTTGGATGTCGTGTTCGGCTTGGCGCCGGGTTACCCCGGCGCGGGGTGG
>NZ_JARWCR020000048.1:0-66927 GCF_029846695.2 Bradyrhizobium nivariense
TGCCTGACAAGGGCTGGCGCGCGCATTCGATGATCCCATCCCGCTGTCTGATCGCCGCAAGCTGATCACCCCGCACGATGCCGCCACCTTCATCACGGAGCTGCCGAAGCGCGAGCATGATGCGCCAAGAATGGCAGGCACTCGGACCTCACGCAATGTCCGACTTGAGTCCGGAATGCGCACCAAAGCGGGCAGTCCACCGACCGCTCTTAAATTATAGGTTCAAGGGGAAAAATGGTTTTGGTTTTTGTTGAATTTCGGACTTGTCCTAAGGAATGGTCCAGAGGGCACTGATGGTCGCCCCTGTCGCCAGTACAGTCAGACAGATGATCTTGACCGGACTGCTTAGGCTGCCATTATTCAGGGCGGAGGTTACCCCTTCATTTTTAAGGAAGTAATTGCGACTACGCCCGTCGGGAGATGGACGATGACCGAAGAAAGAATTGCTCGTTTACGGACCCATAGAAACAACATTGATCGGTATCGGCGCCTGCTCAAAACGAAGTTAAGTGAGATCGAACGGCAATACCTCGAAAAGCGGCTGTCCGAAGAACAAGCTGCAATGGAAATGCACTTGAGCGCGGTTGAGCCGCCGCCGAATATGGTGGGGCCGAAATGACTACCTCAGCTCGAATACGATCTTTGGCATGCGATGCGAGGGCCTGAACACTGCGGAAGTTGCTCGCCGTCTGGGCATCCGCACAATTCTGGCCCTGACACGTCGAGAGTGGCTCTTAGGGCGACCGTTGTGGTCCAAGTCTCTGAGCCCAACCGCATTGTTGGATGTCCGAAGGCGGACAACGAACCTCTTGCGTTCGGGACACGGATTGCGAAGGCCGTTTTTAGCCCGTTCACACGCGTTCACTTGATGAAGCAGTTCGGCGCTGATATCTACGCAGCCCCTTCAATCGGAGAGCATCAAGTGGCAAGAACGACTAGCAAGCGCAAAGAGTACACCAAAGACGACGTGAAGCTGCTCAAGGCACATTCCAAAGCCCGCACGCCAGTCGCCAAAGTTTCAAAACTAATGAAGCGTTCCGAAGGCTCCCTGCGACAGAAGGCTCGTGCGATCGGCATCGGTCTAGGGCATCAGCGTTAAGCAAGCCGAGAATGAAACGGCTCCGGCGATAGAGCGCGCCGGAACCGTTCAAGATCGTCAGGCCGGGTACATCCGCCGTGCCTTCTGATCGCTGATGTCGCCGATTACCGCATCCGATCTGATTCAGAATGTGGCAAGGGCTGCGACATTGGTGTGATTACATTCGGCTAGAAAACGCTCGGCCGCCAACTCGCACTTGCGCCACTCCGTGCGCCGCCTGCGCTCAGCCGCCAACACCTTTTGCGTCTCCACATCCGAGATGATCCGATCAATCTCGGCGCCGTCCAGCGTGCGCCTGATCCGCAACACGATGGACAGCACCATGACGAGATCACCATAGGGCATCAGCAAATCACGCGCGGCGACATCACAGTACGTGAGGAACGACGTGATGGCTTCATCGCTCTTGCAAATGAGAAGTGCCAATTCACGCGCTTGCCGCAGATCATCGGCGGCAGACCGGCTATCATGACCACCCAACAGCATACCCTCAGCAGCCCGACCGGCCGCCAGCTCGATGCAATGGCTATAGACGTTCCCAAATACGTCCGAGACCGCGCTGACGTTCTCACCCGGCTCGGGCATCATCGGCCCGATTGCTTTCGCGGACATCGGCGGCATCGCCGCGACCTTCGGCGAACGCTTCCACATGACGTTCGCCCCATACACGACCTTCATAGCCGGAACCCGGGTCCACACTCGCACCGCCCAGCGCGTGACCGAGCAGGCGCGCGCAGACCGCGTGCCCGGATTAATCGCCGGCAATGTTGAGGGTCTTGCCGTCGTCAGTTACGCCCCGAACGAGAATATGGGTGTGGGGGTGGCCGGTGTTGTGGTGATCGAATGCGATCCAGTCGAGCTTGGTCTCGAGGTCGGCCTCTGCTTCATCAAGGTGCGGGTTGTCTCGCGCGGATCGGCAAGCTCCACGCCGTCCTCGGCAGAGACGATGAAACGGAACTGGTGCCGGTCATCGCGGCCCCGGTCCAGGAACGCGCGACCATCCTCCACGTCGCGCTCGCCCGAATAGACCTGCCCCTTCTTGCCATCCTTCGTCACGCCGTCACGTTCGAGATAGCGGAGGTGCGCGTCCACTACCTTGGCGCCGACGAACTGCCGTCCGCGGGCGGCTCCGCGCTGCGGGTTGAGCTTGACCACGCGAGCCTTCACCGCCACCCGCCGCGCCCGTGTGCGCACGCCGCTTCCGTCCCGGCTCCACGCGCTCCGATCCTTCAGCGTCAGCGCCGTCGCAGCGCCCCGGCCCCGCGCATTGAACCGGCCGCTTCCCTTTCCGGCCCTGCCCGTGCGATCGGGGTTGCCGCCCGCCCGGCGTATAGCCTGATGGACCTCACCAAGGAAGCTGGCCGGGGCGTCGGCGCATCGGGCCGATCCCGCGGGCACTCGTTCGTGCACCACTGCGATCGCGAACCTTGCCGGGACGGATGCAGAAGTCGTCTTCGTCGCGTGCCATGAGACGACGATTGGAAGTCGAAACACTTCCCGCAAGAGCTGAAATGCGTCGATCGCGGAGGAGCGCAGAAATGCTCACATCAGCGTAAGCGCTTCGGTCTCGCATTTCCCGCCCATCGCAAGCGGTGCCGCTTGGACCGTTGAAAAACAAAGAAGGAAGTATCGGAAGCGCCCCGCCTCACCTCACCGGTTCAAAACGCGCCGCGCAAAAGCAATGTGCAGACAAAAACTTAGGAACGACGTTCCGGCAGCGAGGAATCTCACTTTATCTTGCCTTCCTAATCGGGCGCGCAAAGTCAACCCACTCCTACGCTTTTTTGCGATTTCTCCAAACAAGCAGCGCTCCTTCTCGCTGCTTCGATTGCGAGCAGCATTCGCCATCAGCGCGATCACGATCTGCATTCACCAGGCGGGGTCCATGCGTTCCTTTGCGTTCAGCACTTGGGCCGTCGCATGCGCTTCATCAGGTTCGTAAACAGGGCTGGCCGTCGCGGCGCATCTTTCCATCGGCATGACGAAGCCACATCACAGGCAATCCCACGCGATCCGGCCGCACCACCAGGTGCGCCGTCGCAGGCAAGATAACGTGCGTTCCGTCGTCCTTGATCTGCACCAGGTCTCTTCCGCTAGTTGCGGAGCTCCATCGTTCAATGTGCTGCAATCACCTGAGGCTTACGTTTCCATGTGCCGGAGCTGGCTTCATGCATGCGCTCCCAACAGCCGGCGATCGTTGCGCGCAGTCTGCACTGAGGCCTCCGCCGCAGATGTCGCCGGATCGCCGCAATAGACGGTGCCGTCGCTCCACATCGCGTGAATGATCACCGCCAGCTTGCCGGCGACCGCCACCACCGCTTTGCGGTGGCCGGCGCGCCTGGCGATCAGCAGGCCCCAGGTCTTGACCTTGTCCTTGGCTTGAACCGGGTCAGCAGCGCGGACGCCGCCTCATAGAGCGCACGCCGCAAGTCCAGGTCGCCCGCCTTGCTGATCCGCCCCTGCACATCGATCGAGGAGCCGGGCTGCCAGCGCCGCGACGTCAGCCCAAAATACGCCGCCACGTCGCGCGAGCGCTTGAAGCGCGAGGGGCGTCGATTGCCGTCATAAAGCTCAACGCGGCGACCGGTCCGACACCGGGAATCTGCATGAAGCGGCGGTCAGTTCGTGGCTGGCCACCAGTTTAACGACCAGATCATGCAGCCGGCAGTACTCCTTCCAGAGCGCCGCCCGGGCGCTCCGAATGGGTCGATCAGCTCGCTGACCAGCGCATCGCCGGCGACCGCGTCGCGCACCGCTTGCGCAAAGCCGCCACGCCCGGTGCGGTTCAAGCGGACGCCGAAGGCCTTCAGCGAGTGGCGGATCGCGTTCTCCAGATCCAAGAACTTGCGCTTCAGATTGCGCCGGTGCGTCAGGAGCGGCCTTAGCCGGTAGCAGGCTTCGCTCTTGATATGGGCTTTGCGGAACCAGCCGGTTCGCACCAGGTGGGCAATGCCGAGCGTGTCGGCCTTGTCGGTCTTGTTGCGCTGGGCGCTCATCGCCCCGGAAGAACTATGCTGGATCGCGAGTCTATTGACCTACCGACACAATCACTTTTGGAGATATTATGAAGAATCTCGTTATCGCTCTGGCCGCCGGCTCAAGCGCGCTTCTCGTCACTGTCGCTTCCGCTGCACCGCTTACCGCCGATCGAACCGTCGCACCGGAGAGCAACATTCAAAACGTTCGCACGGTCTGCAATGAGGATGCCCGTTGCTGGCGCCAACGCGGAAATTCCTCCACTCGCAAGGAACGTCGATGCAAAATCTGTAGCCATCACAACCTCCAGGAGGGCCGATCAGATCACCGATGCCGACGTTTGCTTCGATCAGCCTCGCCAATCAAACCACCGGCGGCATTCGTTTCAAAAATTTTCGGCGACCAGGTCGTAAGAACCTCTGCTTCCGCGAACGTAGACTCTGGCAGCGGCGGCGCATATCCGATCACGGTTGGAATCGAACGCGTTCAGAAAGCCCGACTCATCAGGACGGGCATCTGGTCGAATGCGCCTCCACGCGCCTTCGTCTATGAAAAACGATGCCTCTATCGCGCTATCGTGTCCCCAAAATCGCACGGCATGCCGCGTCCGGTCATATGAACGACTGTGATTTGGAAACTCAATCATGTGGCAGTGACCAATCAAGTTGTCGGTGTACGGGGGCGCCGTGCCGGCTTGCAGAACCCCACCGATGCATATTCGATGGCCATAGTTTGTCCTGACCCGTGACGCGCACGACAAAACGATGTGCCGTTGGCCGATACAAAATCTGGCATAGCGAAAGCTTCGCGTAACGGGAATAGTGTTGAAGCGATCCGGCTGCGCTCAAGCGTAAATGGCTACTCCGGAATCAGATTACAACCCTGCTCGATCATGGCCCGATAAATGAGTTGCAACCAGTGGCGAAGCGTCACTATATCTTCCATACCACTGCGCGCTTCCCCGGCTGTCATCGGTGACTGAGAGCATTGCGCTCCCGCCGCGACAAAAAGGCGGCCGATATGTTCAATATCTACAAATTCAGTGTTCGCGAGTGGCTCGTACCGCCGGTATTGCTGCCGATCTTTTTTGTGCTGCTGATCGCTGCCGCGATGCTCATTCAATGGTAGTCCACCTCGGCGGGCCGGCACAATCGGCTCAGGCAAACAGCTCGTTCGCTCCGACGAAACGAACCCGGCCATCGTTGGCCAAGGAGCTGGACGCCAGAGCGGTGGCCGCCTTGGATGAAGCTCGCGGGATGCCGCCGGGAGATCAGCGGACGGGGGCGATGAACAAGGCAATGATCCTGCGAAACGCCGCTGAAATGCACGAGCATTTCTTCAGCAAGAGCGGCGCGCCGGCGCAATGACGGCCGTTCAGCGCTACTTCCTTCCCGATTCACCGTTCACGCATCGTGATTGGCTCGGGTATTTAGGAAAAGAGCGCCGTGACATGGATCATATGGGCGCCGAGATGCTTGTCCCAGATCGACCGCCTGTCCGAATCGATAGCCGTGGACACCCATCCGATGGTACTCGATTTTTCATGCATTCCAGCCGTCGTTCTCATCGTCGAGGATGAGATGATCCTCCGCATGCGCGCGGTCGACTGGTGGAAGACGCCGGCTACACGCCAATTGAAGCCCTGGATGCCGACGAAGCGGTCGCAATCCTGAAATCCAGATCCGACATCGCGCTGATGTGCACCGACATCCAGATGCCGGGCAGCATGGACGGCGTGGGACTTGCGCACGCCGTGCACGCGCGTTGGCCGTCGATCAAGATCATCGTGGTGTCGGGGCAATTGAACCCGCCGAGCATCGATCTACCTCCCTGCAGCAGGTTTTTCGGCAAGCCACTCGAAGCCAGGCAAATGATTGCCCAGATGCGGAACATGATCGGCCAAGCCTGACGCCGGCAGTTTTCACGTCGATTTTGCCACCAGAATCGCCTGATTGCGTTAGAGCCCGTCAAAGATCAGTGCGGCAGCCAACTCATGGTGATACAATTGGGAATGCCTGAAGACGATCTCAGTACAGACCACAGCCTCGCGAGCGGCGCAGCACCACACCAGGATTTTCTGGAGGCAGAGAATGTCAGCCTGCGGCTTCTCCTCGCGCAGGCCGAGATCAATACTCGCAGTCTACTTGCCAAGGCCGGCATCGACGCCAAGGAGCGCGACGCGTCCGACAAGCTGCAGAAGCTGATCCTTGAAGAGCTGCACCACCGTATCAAGAATACGCTCGCGACCGTCGGCGCCATCGTCTCGCAGAGCCTGCGCAACTTGCAGGGGGCTGAACACGCGCAGCACGCCATCGAGGGCCGGCTGCTGGCGCTCGGCCGGGCACACGATCTCCTTCTGCAGGCAAGATGGACCAGCGCGGATCTCGGCACGGTCGTCCGCGGCGCCATCGAAGCCTTCGACAATGCCGACGAGCCGAGATTCTCGATCTCGGGACCCGATATCCGGATAACGTCGGGTGCCGTCATCGCCGTCGCGATGACGCTTAACGAGCTTTGCACGAACACCACGAAGTTTGGCGCCCTGTCGGTCCCGGAGGGACGCGTCGACATCGCCTGGGCGCTGAATCCACAGACACAGCGCTTGCACCTTGCATGGACCGAGAAAAACGGTCCGGCAGTCCAGCCTCCGGAAAAGCGCAGCTTCGGGACACGACTGATCGAAACCCTTGGCAAGCAGCTCAAGGGCGACGTGCGGTTAACCTATGAGCCGACCGGCTTCGTGTACGCATTCGATGTTCCGATCGCTTCCCTGACCTCGCCGGCGGCGTAAGTCCGTATTCAGATCGATTGACGAAGCCAAGGGATATTGCGGGTCTAGATAAACAACGGCCCCAGCACCGGGGAAGAACTGGGGCCGGCATTCATCGGATACCGAGGGGGACGGCATCCTGTCACCTCTTACCAAGTTAGTCCCGTGACGTTGGTTCCAGCCACTATTCGAGAGCAACGCGCGCGACCGTGAACCTTGGCACGCTCTGTGCCGACAGATAGCTACCGGGGGATTGCAGTGTCCGGATCTGACACAGCGCCGCCAGGCATTATTCGGCCTGGCGGCGTTGTGCGTTCTGGAGCGTCCTAATTCCGGACTCTTGAGCCACCACAGCCATCGGTAGCTGTGCCTCGAGCACGCGCGACCGCCCAAGTCACCAGCTTTTTCGGCGCGCGCGATCAACCTCAGTCGAATGCGGATGGAAGCTCGCCCTTGCGAAAGATGACGGTTGGCTCGTCGTCATAGTCACCCATCTCCGGATCTCCGGTGGATGAGAAGGCAATGACGCCGAGCTTGCTCAACGCCAGTCTCTCTGCCGTCTGCAGTGCGCCCCTTGCCGATTTGCAGGCGATCGGAGTATCGGCTTTCAGGCTTCCTCCCCGGCCGGCGTTGAACGCTTGGACGAAGTAGCTTGTTTCGCGAGCCATAGGCTGTCCTTTGAGAACGCACCGGGCGATTTGGAATTCAGGACATCGAGTTCAGCAGCGCAGAAATCTTGATGGTCGCGAAATTGGAGAAGGTGTCCGATACGGCGTACGGCAGAATGAGTTGATCGTTGTGTGTCATCGCCCCGCAGGTGTAGACCACATTGGGAACGTATCCTTCGCGTTCGCCCGGTTCGGGCCGCAACAACGGTTCGCTGGAACGCGCCAGCACCCTGGACGGATCGCGCTTGTCGAGCAGCACGGCGCCGATCGAATATCTCCGGACTGGGCCAACGCCGTGCGTCAGCAGCAGCCAGCCTTCTGCCAGTTCGATCGGCGATCCGCAGTTGCCGATCTGCACGAACTCCCATGGAAATTGCGGTTTCAGGATCGCCTGACCACCTTCCCACCTGTACAGGTCTTCCGAATATACCAGATAGAGATTCTCGTTGTCCTGTCGAGCGATCATGGCGTACTTGGCGTCGATCCTGCGTGGGAACAGCGCCATGCCCTTGTTGCGCGCCGCAGCACCATGCAGGGGCGACATTCGAAATGACAGGAAGTCGCGGGTCTCGATCAATTCCGATCGGATCGCCGTGCCCTTGTAGGCCGTATAGGTTGCGTAATAGGTCGTCCGCCCGCCATCGCTGAATTCGACGAAGCGGGCGTCTTCGATGCCGTTCGACTGCGATTCCGTAACCGGGAAGATGACGCGTTCACTGATGTCCTGCTCCGGCTTGAAGACGATCTCGACTTCGTCGCCGATTGGTCCGGGGACCCGATATCCGATCCGGGGCTCGAAGCGAGCCGCGCGGTCGGATCGATTGCAATGCTGCCGTCGGTCGCGATGGTGCCGGCGCGAAATGTCAGCGACGATACGTGCCCTTCGCCGACGGCTCGGAGGCTGAAAATGAAGCGCAGGCTGCCTGCCGGGGTTTCCGACTGGTCGGGGTGCTGTACGAGCTGGGGTCGAACAGCGCCGATGCTTCGAACGAATATTCGTGCAAGCTCGGCGACTGCAAATTCTCGTAGGTCTGGTATGAGCGCGCCCTGAAGGCCGCTCCGAACCATGTACTGACGTGGCACTGGGCAACCGCGATCAGGCGCAAGAAAATGCAGAAAGGCCGGGCATCGCTGCCGGGCCTTTCTTTTTCTTTTGAGCGCTACACGGTTGGACTTAGAAATCCATACCACCCATGCCGCCCATGCCGCCGCCACCCGCAGGCATGCCACCGCCCGCGTTCTTCTTCGGCATTTCGGCCACCATGGCTTCGGTGGTGATCAAGAGAGCCGCGACCGAGGCCGCGTTCTGGATCGCCACGCGAACCACCTTGGTCGGGTCGATGATGCCCTTGGCGACCAGGTTGCCGTACTCGCCGGTCTGCGAGTCGAAGCCATAGGAATACTGCTCCTTTTCCAGAATCTTGCCGACGATGACGGAACCGTCTTCACCGGCGTTGATCGCGATCTGGCGGGCCGGCGCGGACAGCGCCTTGCGCACGATCTCGACGCCGGTCTTCTGGTCGTCGTTCTTGGTACGCAGCCCCTTGAGGTGCTCGGCGGCACGCAGCAGGGCGACGCCGCCGCCGGGCACGATGCCTTCCTCCACAGCCGCGCGGGTCGCATGCATCGCGTCATCCACGCGATCCTTGCGCTCCCTCACCTCGACTTCGGTCGCGCCGCCGACGCGGATCACCGCGACGCCGCCTGCGAGCTTGGCCAGACGCTCCTGCAGCTTCTCACGGTCGTAGTCCGAGGTGGTTTCCTCGATCTGCGCCTTGATCTGGGTAACGCGGGCTTCGATGTCGGCTTTCTTGCCGGCGCCGTTGACGATGGTGGTGTTCTCCTTGTCGATCATCACCTTCTTGGCGCGGCCGAGCATGTTAAGCGTGACGTTCTCAAGCTTGATGCCGAGATCTTCCGAGATCGCCTGACCGCCGGTCAAAACCGCGATGTCCTGCAGCATCGCCTTGCGGCGATCGCCGAAGCCCGGAGCCTTGACGGCCGCGACCTTCAAACCACCACGGAGACGATTGACGACCAGGGTAGCGAGAGCCTCGCCTTCGACGTCTTCGGCGACGATCATCAGCGGCTTGCCGGTCTGCACGATAGCTTCCAGGAGCGGAAGCAGTTCGTTCAGGCTGGAAAGCTTCTTCTCGTAGATCAGAATATAGACATCATCCATCTCAACGCGCATCTTGTCGGCGTTGGTGACGAAGTAGGGCGAGATGTAGCCGCGGTCGAACTGCATGCCTTCGACGACCTCGAGTTCGGTCTCGAGCGATTTGGCTTCTTCAACCGTGATGACGCCCTCGTTGCCGACCTTCTTCATGGCGTCGGACAGGAACTTGCCGATCTCCGCGTCACCATTGGCCGAGATGGTGCCGACCTGGGCGATCTCGTCGTTCGAGGTGACCTTCTTGGAGTTCTTGACGAGGTCGGCGACCACGGCGGCCACCGCCATGTCGATACCGCGCTTGAGATCCATCGGGTTCATGCCGGCGGCAACCGACTTGGCGCCTTCACGAACGATCGCAGCCGCGAGTACAGTCGCGGTGGTGGTGCCGTCGCCGGCAGCGTCGGCCGCCTTGGAGGCGACTTCGCGTACCATCTGCGCGCCCATGTTCTCGAACTTTTCTTCAAGCTCGATTTCCTTGGCGACGGTGACGCCATCCTTGGTGATGCGGGGCGCGCCGAACGACTTGTCGAGCACGACGTTGCGGCCCTTCGGACCGAGCGTCACCTTTACCGCGTTGTTGAGAATTTCGACGCCGCGCAGCATGCGGTCGCGGGCATCGACGCCGAATTTGACTTCTTTGGCTGACATAATGATCTCCGTTTTCAACTGGTCAGATCCCAAAGACCGCGGGACTGGGCGGGCTCTTGAGGGATGAGATTTGAATTGCGGGCCTCATCCTTCGAGAACCCGGCTGCGCCGAATCCTCAGGAAAAGGAAAACTGGCTGGCGCTTACGCGGCTTTCTTCTTGGCGGCGGGCAGATCAGTGAGAACGCCCATGATGTCGCTTTCCTTCATGATCAGCAGTTCCTGACCATCGAGCTTGACTTCGTTGCCGGACCATTTGCCGAACAGCACGCGATCACCCACCTTGAGATCGATCGGAATGAGCTTGCCCGATTCGTCACGGCCGCCCGGACCGACGGCGACGACTTCGCCCTGCGAGGGCTTTTCCTTGGCACTGTCCGGAATGATGATGCCGCCTGCGGTTTTGTCTTCGGCATCGATGCGTTTGACCACGACGCGGTCGTGGAGCGGACGGAATTTCATGCGATCCTCCCTTAGTTTTTGTGATTATTTCTGGATTGGCAGTCGCAATGAACGAGTGCTAGCCGCTCTACACATAAGCCTGTGACACTGGGGCGCAAGGGCTTCGGCCCGCGATGTTTGAGGAGGAACGCTGGCGGCGATTGCTAGCAGGCCAAGTAACATGCTGCTAGCGCGTTGATTACTATGACTTATTGAACGTTTTCGTCTTTGGCGAATTGAGAATCATGCAACTGTCTTGGTTGGCTGGAGGTTTGCATGGTCGAGAAAGATGCGGTTTCCGGGGATTTCAGCAAGCAGGTAGTAGGCCGCGGACTGACAACAGCGGAAATCGTTTATCGCCGTCCGGATCGTCGCTGGTTGCTGCAAACTTACGTCTGGCAGGACTACGACATGTTTCCAAATTTCCCGGCGCTAAAGGATTTCCTCGCGTTCTGGGAAGCAAAGCTCGAAGGCCCGCTGTTTGCGGTCACCGTCGCGCACTCCAAACTGATCAAGCCTGCCGAACTACGCGCCGTAGACGGAGTCTTCCGGCTGCATTAACGCGAGTCCATGGCCGAAAGATGGGCGAAGGAAGGAGCGCGGATCTTGCACCTGTAGCCCTCGCCTGCGCAGCTCATAGAGCGCGGGATAGGCGCCATCCATAGCGGCTTTGAAGTGCGAGCGACTGTATGGGTCCAGACCTGCGCTCACCGCCGCCTCGTCCGGATCATGAATTGCCAGCATATCTACAAACGGCGTGTCGAGTCGCTTCAACGTGGACTCGAAGGATCGCATCACCGCATCGTAGCTGAAATCGATATCGGCCCGCATGGGCAAGGGCTGATCCCAGATTCCCGGCGTCACCTGACTAGGGTCGACCGGCGTCAGGGTGCGACCAACCTTGGACGAGATGACAATCTCTTCTCGGACCATGGGTTTGATAGCCTGACCGAGGCGCACCTCACTCAATCCGAACCCGTACATCGGCGCAGTATCGAAGTAGCGGATGCCGCACGCGGCCGATGCCTCCACGGCGGCAAGCGCGCTCGCGTCGTCCAACGTTCGGAACATATTTCCCAATGGAGCCCCGCCGAACCCGAGCTCGCTCACGGAAAGATTGGTGCGGCCGATCCGCCGCTCATTCATTGCCCCGCGCATCCGCGTCTCCGTTTTTGCATTCTTGCCGATACGCGCGTTCACGCGAACTAAGTGTGGAAGAGGCAAGGAGTATAAGTGACCGGGTACTGGGCCGTAGACCATTTTAAAAAGTGTTCACTTAGTGCACAAGCAACCATCCGCGACGGCGAGCCGCCGACTTGGCTCAATCTTCTCATCCAGGTCGTCGCGCTGTAGGCGCTGAGATGATTGCTGACGGTCTCGAACTGCGCAGCGCTAAGAAGCTGGTTCCTGCGTTCGCCGATGTTCACAATACGAGCGTCATCAGCCTCGATACCGACTGCCTCCTCAACGCCGAGGATGAGCTGGGCACCGGATGGTCTCCTCTTGACCAAGAATGCGATGATCGCGGGTAGATGTTGTGCGTCTTGGCCCTGCTGGTTAGGGGCGTCAATCACCAGCGGACAGAATACCGATGATCCAAACTCTCTCGCTGTATGCAAAAACGCATAGTTGTAAGCGGCGAGTCCACGCGGCCCCTCACTGCCTCGCGCGTTCGTCGTGGTCGAGATCGCAGTGGACCGGTCATCCCCAAGCCTAACATCAAGCTCCTTTGCGAAGCTCACGAATCGAGCGGAGAAGAAATCCTTGATCATTCGTGATCGCTTGCGATCGATCGACTTACGCATGTCCCCAGTAATTTCCTTGATCCGTGACGCGCATCTCTTGTCCCTCCAGTATGTCGACGGCGCGTTGACGGTTCGCACGTCGAAGCAGTTAGAGGCATCTCCTTACGCCAAATACCACGGCAAGATCATCACGTTGCCAAATGAACTAATTTATCGCCCCGCGCCTGAGGTAGTGAGCCAGCATTTAGAGAAATTCCGCGCATCCGAAGTCGCGAAAGGTAGTGAGGGCACTTCATTGCAGACAGTTCAATAGAGTCCCGGAATACCGGGTTGATCATAGTGAGGAAGAACCGTGACACCACTCTCGAAGCAGTATGACGATGCATTGGTCTATGCAGCCGATCTGCACCGCGACCAGTTCAGAAAGGGAAGCGGTATCCCCTACATCGCTCACCTGCTGAGCGTATCGAGCCGCGTGCTGTCCGCCGGTGGCAGCGAGGTTCAAGCGATCGGCGGCCTCCTGCACGATGCCGCAGAAGATCATGGCGGTGAAGCAACGCTCGAAATCATACGAAAACGCTTCGGACCGGACGTCGCCCAGATCGTCGCCGATTGCACGGATTCATGGACCGATCCTAAACCCGAGTGGCGCACGCGAAAGGAGGCCTACCTTTCCAAACTGCCGGCCAAGCCAGCGACTTCGCTTCTGGTCTCGCTCGCCGACAAGGTCGACAACGCGGAAGCGATTCTTAGCGACTACCGCCAGATCGGCGATGACCTCTGGGAGCGGTTCACCGGAGGTCGTCAAGGCACGATCTGGTACTACCGTACACTAAGCGGACTCTTTGATCAGGTTTTGCCTGGTCCACTTGCACGCGACTTGTCGCGAACCGTCTCGCAGTTGCCTTCGCCATGACGAAAGGAGACGTCTGCACCGACGTTGCCGAAGCGAGAGCCGCATGGGACACAAGCGACCTTGCGCCTACGATCCGACAGCTTCAGGCGGACGGTCCTGTTCGCTTTGGACTATAGCAAAGCAAAGGGTCTCAAGGCTCAGGGTAGACCAGCGGCTCGCGGCGGCATTTGGCCGGCTGCGCAGGTTCGGTCTGTCCTTCGCACACTCAGCTTTTTATCTCTCCCAGATGCATTCACGGGAAAAGAAATAGTCGGTCCACGATACTTACGATAGGGCAGCGCGATGGCAAAAATCAATCAGCAGTCGAATATGGATCTCTTAATCAATAACTTCCCCACATACATTCTTGTTTTCGAGCACAATCCTCCATTTGCGAAGTACGGTCAATTAGAGCACCATGTTGAAACTATTCGGCGGCGTCGGGAGCTTGGATCAGCAACCGAAGCGATTTTTGACAATCAATTTCTCAAATCACTCTACCTGACATTGGGAGCATGGGGCATTGGTGTTCGTGCGTCGAAGCTCAAAAGCTTCGATGCGTTCGTCTCCGCCCTACAAGCCAAGGGACCTGAAATAGCAGTATTGGAAAAAGCTGCAATTGACGATCCGAAGCTGGACCCTAACGCAACTGGCCGACAGCTTTGGCTATTGATCGATGGGCTCGATATCGTTGAAAATAATACCCCCATTGTCGCTGGATCAAAAGCACTTCATCATGTGCTTCCAGACCTCATGGTCCCGATTGATCGCGCGTATACGCAAAAGTTTTTTTGCTGGCAGAACCCCACATTTCAATACGAGCAAAGGAGCTGTTTTGGGCACGCCTTTGTTGCGTTTACTCGGATCGCGCGCAAAACAACTCCTAATCAGTACATTTCGAACGGAGGATGGCACAGCAGCACAACAAAGATCATCGACAATGCGATAGTTGGGCTAATACGATCAACAAGCCAATCGGCGCGTGGTTAAGAGCAGCTCATGGATTTTCGTATCGCTGACACCTTCACCGACAGCCTCGCCCGACTGACCGGCGACGAGCAGAAGGCCGTCAAAACGACAGCGTTTGACCTGCAGCTCAATCCCGCCAATCCGGGCATGAGTTTCCACAAGCTCGACAAGGCGAAGGACAAGAACTTCTGGTCGGTCCGGGTTAACAGCGATATCCGGCTGATCGTTCATAAAGGTGATACCAGCCTGCTGCTCTGCTACGTAGATCATCACGACAAAGCCTATGATTGGGCGGAACGCCGCAAGCTGGAGACGCATCCCAAGACGGGAGCCGCGCAGCTGGTCGAAATCCGCGAGACGGTGAAGGAGATCTTCATTCCCGTCTATGTGCAGACCGAATTGGCTCTGGTCCAAACA
The DNA here is from genome assembly GCF_029846695.2 of Bradyrhizobium nivariense. Lineage (NCBI taxonomy): Bacteria > Pseudomonadati > Pseudomonadota > Alphaproteobacteria > Hyphomicrobiales > Nitrobacteraceae > Bradyrhizobium > Bradyrhizobium nivariense. The sequence goes on from NZ_JARWCR020000048.1 coordinate 14,803, forward strand.
GCACCGGCAGAAAAGCCACCGCTATTTGCCGACGTTTCTGAGGACGAGTTGTTGAGCTAGGTGCCCACCGAGTGGCTTGGCGACGTAAAAAAGGCAACTGAGGACACGCTGTTAGTTCTGGCCGATCATTTGCCGGCCGAAGCATCAGAAGCGTTGCTAGAGCTGGCGACGGGTGGCAAGCCACGCCCAGCAGTTCCTGCGAAGGAGCTTTCGAGCGCGTTCGAACACCCGGACGCGCAGCGCCGCTTCCGGACGATGACCAATGTCGAGGAGCTGGAGCGTGCCCTCGATTATCCCTGGGAAAAATGGACAGTCTTCCTGCATCCGGAGCAGCGCGACTGGGTTCAACGCGACTATTCCGGACCGGCACGAGTGTCCGGTTCGGCCGGCACGGGCAAGACGATCGTGGCCTTGCATCGGGCGGCCCACCTGGCCCGAACTAGCCCGCAGGCCCGCGTACTTCTGACCACCTTTTCCGACACCCTCGCCTCTGCCCTTCAGTCGAAGCTGCGACGGTTGCTGGGTAACGAGCCTCGACTGGCCGAACGGATAGATGTTCACTCCCTCAACAGCATCGGACTTCGGCTTTACAAGGCGCACATAGGCCCGGTGACAATTGCGACACGAGACATTGTTCGAGACTTGATGGTAAAGGCCGCCGGCTCCGTCGAGGGGCACAAGTTCAGGCAACGATTCCTGATGGCCGAGTGGGATCACGTGGTCGACGCTTGGCAGCTGAAGACCTGGGAAGCTTATCGGGACGTCGCAAGGCTGGGCCGGAAGACTCGCCTGCCAGAAGGCCAACGCAAGCAACTGTGGTCCATCTTTGAGCGCGTCCAATCCGATCTGCGATCGAGAAAGCTCGTCACCTGGCCGGAGCTTTTCACCTCGCTGGGTTCTGCCGCTGGGGTCAAACGAGTGGTATTCGATTTTGCGGTGGTGGACGAGGCGCAGGATGTCAGCCCTTCTCACCTGCGATTTCTGGCCGCTCTGGGCGCCGACCGACCCAACGCCCTGTTCTTTGCTGGAGATCTGGGACAACGGATCTTTCAGCAACCTTTCTCCTGGAAGTCGCTAGGTGTCGATATCCGCGGCCGCTCGCGAACCTTGCGGGTCAACTACCGCACGTCGCACCAAATCCGCACCCAAGCTGATCGTCTACTGGGTCCATCGACCTCGGATGTGGACGGCAACACGGAGAGGCGCGACGATGCGATCTCAGTATTCAATGGCCCTGAGCCGATCATTCGTGCTTTTGGTAACGAAGCCGAAGAATACGCGGCGGTCGGCAAGTGGATCGCAGAGCTGAGCAAAGCTGGTGTCCTACCCCACGAGTTCGGTATCTTTGTGCGTTCCGAGGCCCAGTTGCATCGTGCCCAGGCCGCGGTGGAGGCCGGAGGTCTCGGTTTTAAGGTATTGGACGATCAGGTTGAAACGGTGAGCGGAAAGGTTGCGATCGCCACCATGCATCTGGCAAAGGGGCTTGAGTTCCGTGCCGTCGCGGTGATGGCTTGTGATGATGAGGTCATCCCGCTGCAAGAGCGCATCGAGAACGTGGGCGACGACGCTGACCTACAAGAGATCTACGATACCGAGCGTCATTTGCTCTATGTCGCCTGCACCCGCGCCAGGGATCATCTACTGGTTTCCGGTGTCACACCGGTCTCAGAGTTCCTTGATGACTTCGGTTCATCGAGCCGCGGATCAACCTGATGGGGAGCGAACCCCGAGCCGAACAATTGGCAGAAGAACTCTCATTGATCGAGTTGGAGAGCGGCCGTCTACTTGACGATGACTCGCTCGGCTTCATGGCACAGTTGCGCGCTCGGAGTATTCTCACTCAAGAAGAATGGAGTCGTATCAAGCAGTTCCTAAGATCGGCCCTAGAATTTCTCTCCGCTTCGAATCGCGCAAAGAAACATGATAGCAACGGGCACCGCGTGATTGATCCTGACGCTGATCCCCGCAATGCAGATTGGCTGCAATTAGATGCGGCTCAGCGGCTCGCTGGTCGATCCTTGCCTTCATGGGCGGCGCTATGGTTGTGGCAGTTGCGGGCAAGCGATTCTTCCCTGTTTTGGCGCAAGGTGGGGCGGATCGCAAAGGAACTTGGTATTCCTGCAATCTCCACAGTCGTCGACGAGTCCGAGCTGGTTTTCGATGAAAAATGGAAGGCGCATCCATCAATCATCGTTTTCCGGCCACTGAGGAGAGAGGAATCGCCGCTCGGAAACTTGTCTGCATCCGAGAAACGCTGGCTAGAAACTGCATTTATCCATCTGAACCGAATTGATCAGAGGCGCATGACCGAAAGCTCGGACGCGTATTGTATCTTCGAAGCAGGACGCGCCTATTTCCAATGTTTTGCACCGACCCACGACCGCTATTTCCGCTGTGAATCGGTTTCGGAAGAGTATGTACCGGAGATCGCTCAGGTCCTTACACGCGAGAAGAAGGATAGACTCGTACGCGAATTCGGCTTTGCAGCTCCCGGGGCATCGAAGAATTCCTCGCGAAAGATTGAGATCCGGAACGCCTACGATCTTGCCTATGTTGCCAGGTTGGCACTTAGGATCCTGCGGGATATTTACGATGTGAGAGACTTTGAGCTCGCGAAGTTCAAATCATCTCCTGAACCCAACGGTTAGACTTCCTGGAAAAAGGGTCGATAGCCTGATCATATGACTGTCTGGGTCAACAATTGCATGCCGAGGCTGGGCGAAGCCGAGGACGTCCTCTGTCCAGCGCGTTGCGGCACCCGTGGGTGATGTCCGGCTCGGAGAGATCTAGTGGCAAAGGACACCATGAGCGGCAGGCCCCGCCAATGGGCTGGCCCAGACAAGGATCGCTTTTCTTCATATCCCCTGGGCAGACCTGAGGGCGCGTTCAGCTATGGTACAATTTCCTAGGCCCAGGCAGCAACGGGGCCGAGCAGCAAGGTTTTTGCGCCGAGACCATCATTACGTTGATCATTAGTTCCTGTTGGTGTACTTGCCGCCGCCGTTTATCGTGGTAACAACCGGCCTTCGTGATCAACAGGAGCGATTGACTTGAAGAAAGCTCGGGCCGCTAGGAAAACCGTGAAGCGCCGCGAATGGACAAAAGCCGATCTAAGAGAACTCAAGGATCATTCAAAGGCGCGAACGCCAGTCGTCAAAATATCAAAGCTGACTAGGCGCTCGGTCGGGGCCCTCCGTCAGAAAGCGCTGCACCTGGGGATAGGACTTGGTCACCAACGATAACTACTAATGCACCGCGCGACATGACGATAAGAACATGTCGCGCGGCGCGCCCCAGGGCGCCCTCGTGATTGCGCTGGGGGGTGTAACCACCCCGCCTGTTCCTTCTCCCGCCCAACTCGCGCGTAGGCAAAGCAGGATGCACGAAAACGCCCGTTGCACCACTACGAAGAAGAGTACGCGCAAGAGTTGGTCATTCATGACCCACCGGCTGGCCACGGCGAACTGATCTGCACTCGGTGCATCGAAATCATGCTCAGTCGAGCGATCGCGAACCTACCGAGTGAAACTTGAGAAAGCCGCCCGATAGCTAGCGGAAGACCGCACTTCGTGCGCCGGGATGCCTGCTCCCTCATCTGGTCCGCTCTACAATTGCTGCTGGCGCAGTATCCGAGGCTGAAGATCGAGGTCTATGACGCAACCTCGAAGTCACGGATCTTCGTGAGATGGCCTCATTCTGCATCGCAGCATCGGCGATAACCACGTTTTCGGTTTTAATCCATCTTTAGCGATCTGCTAACAATCCAAATCTCAAGGTCGTCCCAAAGGAGGCGGCCTATGCCTTTGATGAAATACTTCATGGTCGTCGGCAGTGCTCTCGTCCTGTTGCTCATCGGGATAGCTTGTTTTTTCCAACAACCGACACCAGAACCGAGTCGTAGCGACGCAGAGCGGCCGAACATTAGAATCAGTTCAGTCGAGCAACTACCAGAAAGAGTGGTTATTGATACCAGTTTGCCGACTATTGTGCCGCCAAGCGCGACTTTCGATGCATCAACAACTGCTGTCGAACCTGCTCGGGAAAGACCACGGGTCGCCTTTGCTGAGCTCAACGCCAACCCAAAGCCAGCCGCTTCGGACGGCGATGCTGACATTTCTAAGAGGAAGCACGTTGCTAAGCGTGAACCTGCGAAGAAGGTCGTCGCCCATCGAGCAGCGGCGCCACTGAATATTGCGCCTGCACCGACTTACATTGTGCAAGAGCCTAGTACGAGAATGTCTTTGCTGGAGACACTCAAGGAGCGCTTGGGACAAACCCTTTTCAAGCTAGACTGATGACCCCTGCAACACAGTCTTCGAGTATGCTTAGGCGCGCATAGGTAGGCCCAGGTCATTTCTTCTCCGGGAATTCCCTCGTGAAGGTCGCCGTTCCGACGTTCGAGTTGCCGGGTCCGAATGCGGTGACTGTGATCTGATACGAATGGCTGCCGCTCGGCGGACTTGGGGGCGAATAGTTCGTCAGAGCCCCGCATGGCACTGTCGATTGCCCCTTATACGGCACTGTCCCACCACCATGGTCGTAGCTCGGGACCTGAAGATCAACCATATGGAATTGCAGCGTCGTCGTCCCCTTCGGTACAGCGCTCAACGAAAACACCGGAGAGCCTAGCCCGCACCACCGAAAGCTCATCGAGAATGCCGATGCATCCGCTGTACTCATAATAAGCAAAGCCGCTGCAGAGATGGCGAGTTAAATTCGCATTGTACTTCCTTGAGGCTACTGCCACATCAGAGTTGATTCGACCTAACAGTGCAACTGCTCCGCTTGACTGCGAGGCCAGAGGAAGGACCTGAACAAAGCTGCAGCAGCGGCCATCGCAGCAACTCTAGAGATCGCGCACCATTAGTGCCGTATCGAAGCCCTTCCAGTTAGTGCGATCTCGCACTTCCCAGCCGAGCCTTTCGTAGAAGCCCACGGTATCCGTAGTGTACAGGTAAACTCGCGAAAATTCCCGTTGCCGGGCTTGATCTTCTATCGCTCGGACCAACGCGGCACCAGCGCCTTTGCGCCGATGCTCGGGGACAACGAATAAGCCTGCGAGCCAAGGCGACACATCATGGTTAGGCTCGATCTCTGACTCAACCAGAAGACACGTCCCGACCGGCTCACCATCCGCTTTCGCGACCAGCGCTATACCGCGGCTCTGATCCGATGCAAATAGCTCCATCGACCTCAATTCCTGCTCGAAGGACGCTTGGAGTACTGAAAAGGCGTCTGCGCGCCAGTACGCGCACATTGCCAACTCGGGCGTGCTGGGCTCTAAGATGAAGGTCTGAATGTCGGTCATTCCTACGCCGCCACCCGAATTTATCCTCGCATCACGATCTTGAGCCTATCATCCGGCAATGGCAGTGGCAGTGGCAGCGCGAATCCCATGAATGCGCGAGGCCTTGCGCGCGGCGTGACTTCTTTACTTTGACGCCGGCGCGCTTACGTCCTTCTTTTTTGCTTACTTTATCACCGAACGCTTTCTCGGCTTGGGTGCGGTCCGGCAAGCTGCCTTCGTCCCTTCCCGGCACGACCCGCTGGGATCTGAAAGCCATCGACTTCGCATTGGACGTGATGAGCGGCCTACAGCCGCAACAACAGGAATCGTCCGCCCTAGATGAATGGAGAGCTAAACGTGCGCGTCGTTCTGAAAGGAATTCATAAGGTCAACGCCCGCCTCGCTGCTGGCGAGGTCAAGACCTACTACTATGCTTGGCGCGGCGGGCCGCAAATCAAGGCCAAGCCGGGCACGCCAGAATTCATCCGCGAATTTAATGACGCGCACGCCAGCATTCGACAGCCGCGTGCTGGCACGTTCATGTCGATCGTCGCCCAGTACAAGGCCGCACCAGAGTTCAACGGCCTCGCTCAATCGACGAGACGCGCGTACCTTGCCTATATCAAGCTGGTCGAGGACGAATTCGGTGACTTGCCGATCGCCGCACTCACCGACCGAAGGGTTCGCGGCGAGTTCAAGAGCTGGCGTGACAGGTTCTCGAACACGCCGCGCAAGGCCGACTACGCCTGGACTACGTTGGCGCGCCTCATGTCATTTGCGAAAGATCGCGGCATCATCGCAACCAACCCATGTGAGCGAGGCGGACGACTCTACGTGGCCGACCGCAAAGACAAGATTTGGTCCGAACAGGACATTGCCGCCGTTCTGTCGGTCGCTTCGACCGAGATTCAACTCGCCCTCATTCTGGCTCTGTGGAGCGGGCAACGACAGGGCGACCTCTTGCGCTTGCCCTGGTCCGCCTACGACAGCCCTTATATCCGCCTTCGCCAATCTAAGGGCGGCCGGCGCGTTGCGATGCCGGCCGGTGGGCCGTTGCGGGCTCTCCTCGACACCACTGAGCGTCGTGGACCGCTGATCCTGACGAACACGCTCGGCCGGCCGTGGACGTCTGACGGCTTTCGCACGTCCTGGGGCAAGGCCTGTGAACGCGCCGGCATCAGCGGCCTGACGTTTCATGACCTGCGCGGCACAGCAGTGGTGCGGCTGGCGATCGCTGGCGCGACCGTACCACAGATCGCTGCCGTGACCGGTCACTCGCTAAAGGACGTCGAAGCCATTCTCGACGCGCATTACTTGGGTCGTGATATTCAGCTCGCCGAAGCTGCGGTGCTGAAGCTCGAAGCGCGAACAAACCTGTAAAATGACCTGTAAAATGAGGCCACTTACCGCGTCACGACTGATGCTAAGTGTTTGATTTATATGGTGGGCGCACCAGGGCTCGAACCTGGGACCCGCTGATTAAGAGTCAGCTGCTCTACCAACTGAGCTATGCGCCCGAAAGGCGGTCAATGCCTTGCGAGGTCGGTCGTTTAGCAAAGCGATCCGGGTCTGGCAAGCGACGGCACGCAAGTTTTCCAAGGGTTTGCCAAGGGTTCGCCAAGGGTTCGTCCACATCCCTCAAAAAGCGAAAAGCCGCTGGATTCCAGCGGCTTCGCAAGGGTTGATCCCGGACAGCCCTTGAAGCCTCAGAGCCGGCCCTCGCGGTCCCGGTCCGGGCCGCCGTCGCGGTCGAAACGGTCACGGTGGAAGTGGTCCATGCCGCGCTCCATCATGCGGTCCATGAAGTGGCGGGGCGGGCCGTCTTCGCCGCCGCCGAACGGGCCGCGGTGGCGGGTCAGCACGGCGAGGCGGCGCTTCTGGCCCTCGTCCAGGGTCTTGTAGAGCGGATCGGCGGCATCGGCGATCTTCTTCAGGGCCGCCGACGTCGCCCCCATGTCCTCGGCGCGCTGGCGCAGGCGGGCGACCGGATCCTCCGGCTTGTCGGCATCCTTGTTGGCGTCCTTGCCGGCATCCATCCGCGCATTGGCGCGGTCGATGCGCAGCTTGGCGAATTCGCGCACCGCGCTCTCGACCGGCGGCCACAACGTCTCCTGGTCGGCGTTGAGCTTCAGTCCGGCATGGACGGCGGCGATCCGCGCGTCGACGAAGGCGGCGCGGTCTTCCGGATTCATGCGCATGTGACGCATGTGCTCCTGCATCCACGGGCGATGATATTGGGCATAGACCGCGCCGGAGCCGGCGATGCTGAGCACGGCGATGGCGGCGATGGTGAACTTCCTCATACGAACTCTCCTCTGGAAGGATGTTGCGAGGATGGGCGCAGCCCGGCTTACGCGCAACTTACAACTTGGACAGGGAGCGCGTTCTTTCGAAGATGTAACGCCCCTGAATTTCGGTTCAGTCGCAATCGGAAATCATTCGCAACAAAAAGGCTCCCGTGCAGCCCGCACGGAAGCCTTCATTCATCGTCTGTAAAGATCAGTTCGTCGTGCTCTTCGCTTCCCTCTGGAACTCGTCGATCAACGGTTGGCCGATGCGGCCTGCGGCGTCCTTGTAGACCGCCTCCATCGCCTTGCGCATCGCCTCGTCCTGCTCCGGCGTGAGCTTGATGATCTCGCTCTTGCCGCTCTTCCTGATCTCGGCGAGCGCGTCGTCGTTCTCCTTCTGCGACTGCGCGTTGTTGAAGTCGGTCGCTTCCTTCATCGCCTTCGAAAGCTGCTCGCGGATGTCGGCCGGCAGATCGTCCCAGAACTTCTTGTTCACGATCACGACGTAGCCGATGTAACCGTGGTTGGTCTCGGTGATGTACTTCTGCACCTCGTGCATCTTCTGGGTATAGATGTTCGACCAGGTGTTCTCCTGCCCGTCGACGACGCCGGTCTGGAGTGCCTGGTAGACTTCCCCGAACGCCATCACCTGCGGCAGCGAGCCGAGCGACTTGAACTGGGCCTGGAGCACGCGCGAGGACTGGATGCGGAACTTGACGCCCTGATAGTCGGCCGGCGCGACCAGCTTCTTGTTGGCGCTCATCTGCTTGAAGCCGTTGTCCCAATAGGCCAGGCCCGTGATGCCCTTGGAGTCCAGCAGCTTAAGCAGCCGAAGGCCGAGCGGGCCTTCCGTCACCTTCCGCAGCGTCTTCAGGTCGGGAAGGATGTAGGGCAGATCGAACACCTCGAATTCGCGGATGCCGAGCGGGCCGAACTTGGAGTTGGACGGCGCCAGCATCTGCACGCTGCCGAGCTGGAGCGCCTCGAGCTCTTCCTTGTCCTTGTAGAGCGTCGAGTTCGGATAGACCTCGACCTTGACCTTGCCGCCGGTGTACTTCTCGGCGAGCTCCTTGAACTTCTCCGACGCCTTGCCCTTCGGCGTATCGGTGGCGACCACGTGGCTGAACTTGATGATGATCGGCGATTGGGCCGATGCCGGCGAGAGCGACAGGACCGCAACCGATGCCGCAGCCAAGATGAGTTTCCGCATGCTTCCTCCCGCACGTCCTTCAGGGGCGCGGACCGCCGGCCCCGAGACTTGAAGGCAGCTTTATAGCGAAGCAGGCGCGGGCGCTATTGCCTGTTAGCAGGGGTCTCCTTGCAAAAATGCGGTATCCCGCGGGGAGATCCGAGCGCCCGCACCGGACGACGGCAGGGAGACCTTTGCTATCGCCAACCAGGGTCGTGTGCGGCCTCAGCCGTGCAGCGCCGGCGCCAGTTGGGCCTGCTGCGCCACCGCCGGATCGGTGATTAGGGTGCCGCCGTGCCCGTCAGAGGACAGCGCAAAGTCGGCCGCGCTGTACTGGCCGAGCAGGCTCAGCGACGCAGTATGCGTGCCGTCGGAGACCGTCAGCGTGCCGCCGGTGTTGTCGCTGTTCTGCGCATAGGCGAACGAGGTCACGCCGCCGCTGAACAGGACGTCGCCGAGGTCGACGCTGTCATCGGCCTGCCAGCCGGAGATCGATCCGGTGAGCGCCGACGACTGAGCGAGCACCAGAGAGGCATTGGGACCGGCGAAGATCACATCGTCCATCGCCCCGCCCGCGTGGACATAGGCGATCGCACCCGAGCCGATCGTGGTGTCGTCCGCGCTGCCGCCGGACTGCACATGCTGCGTGCCGGACAGGACCGTCGTGCCGGTCGCGCTGCCATACACATATTGCACGCCACCGTTGACGATGGTGGCGCTGGCGGCGCCCCAATCGACCTGCAGGCCGCCGGCATTGATCGTGGTGCCGGTCGCGATACCGTCGGCGTAGACGTTCTGCTGACTGCCGGAGTTGACCGTCGTCATCGACGCGCTGCCGTGAAGGTACTGGAAGGCGCCGTTGCTGATCGTGGTCTGGACCACCGTCCCGCCGTAGACCGACTGGATGCCGCCATCCATGGTGGTGTTGATCGCGGTTCCACCCGAATAGACGTTCTGCCCGCCGCCATGGATCGTCGTGTCCGAGGCCGTGCCGCCGCTCTCGACGGCCTGCAGGCCCGAATTGATCGTCGTCAGGCTCGCCGAGCCGAACACGTACTGACCGCCGCCGCTGATCGTCGTGATGATCGTAAAGCCCCAATCGATTTGGATACCGCCGGCATTGATGGTGGATCCGGTCGCGCTGCCGTCGATGTAGACGTTCTGCTCACCCCCGGCATTGACGATGGTGCTGAAGGCGTTGTTGTGAACGTGCTGGATTCCGCCATTCGCGATCGAGGTCTGGATCGCAACCCCGAAGACATTCTGGGTGCCGCCGTCCACATTGGTGTTGCTAGCGATGCCGCCACCGAGGATATCCTGCTCGCCGCCGGTCTCGATCGTCGTGCCGTCGGCCGAGCCGCCGATCTGGATGTATTGATTGCCCGAGATCACGGAGTTCGAGGCCAGACCGAAGACCGCCTGTGCGGCGCCCGCGGCAACCACCATTCCGTTGGCCGAGCCCTCCAGCACGACCACCGCGCCGCTCTCAACCTGGATGTCGGAGTAGCCGGTGGCGTCCTTGATGCTCCAGACCCCGCCCTGGATGTCGAGCTTCTCGACATTGACCACGGCGCCGAGCAGTGTACCGCCGCCCGAAAGCGTGAGCGTGTCGAACCCGTCGCCGCCATCGATCGTGCCGGTGACGATCGAACCAGTGGCAAGGTTGATGCTATCGTCGCCTGCGCCCATCGCGACGTCGCCGATGATGGAGCCGCTGTTGGTGAGTGTGTCATTGCCGCCATCCGTGGCGACGCTGCCGAAAATGCCGCCAGTGTTGGTGACGGTGTCGCCGAACGTGCCGACGATCGAGATCGCCTCGCCGTTGTTGCCACGGATGGTGCCGTCATTGATGATGGTCATGACGCCGAAGGCGCTGCCGTCGTTGCTGTCGTCGACCGTGATCGCGCGCTGGTCGCTGACGATCAGGGCGCCCACCTCGTTGTGGACGAAGCCGCCGCCAACCGCGAGGGCCTCGTTGAGGCCGTTCGCGGCGCCGGTCAGGCCGACCGCCTTGATCGTTCCAAAGTTGTCGATCGAGACCAGGCCGTCGACATCGATGCCGTCGGCATCGGCGCCGCTCGAGGAGATGCCGCTAATGGTGCCGCGGTTGGTCACGACAGTCGTCGTGTTCGCAGCACTATCCATGTTGATGCCGGAGCCGGCCTCTCCGGTGATGGTGCCGTTGTTGTTGACGGTGATCGGCTGGTCGCCGGTGATGCCGTGGCGCGCGCCGTCGATGATGCCATAGTTGTTGACGACACCACCGGTGTTGACCGACTGGAAGTCGATCGCGTCGTTGCCGGACGAAGACGCCGAGGCATTGTGGCTGACGATCTGGCCATAATTGTTGATGGCGGCATTGGCGCCGGCCCGGATCGCGTCGGCATCGGCCGCTGAGATCACGCCGGTTGCGGCGTTGTTGATAACGGTGTGCACGCCAGCCGAATTGATGTCGTCGAGATCGAGCGCCTGGCCGGCATTGCTGCCGGTTCCGGTCGAGGAGATCGTGCCCTGATTGTTGACGGTGAAGGTGCCGCTGGTGCCGGAGACCAGGTTCGAGATCTTCACCGCGTCCTTGGTCGCGGTGATGGTAGCCCCGGTCTTGTTGTTGATGGTGAAGCTGCCGCTGGTCGAACCGCTGGTGGCAATCGCTCGGCTGGTGCCGGTGATGGTGCCGAAATTGTCGATGATTGCGCCGGGCGTCGTGCTGCCGGCGACCCAGGTGATCGGCGTCGTGCCGTGCGGGGCGGAGCCAGCCAGGTTGATGAGATGGGAGTTGTCCGCCATCGTGATCACGACAACGTCGCTGGTCAGCAGCGTCACGCCGTCGTCGTTGACGATGGTACCGGTCGCCGCCGCGGTGCCGATCGAGACCGGGGCGCTGGCATTGGAGGCGGCAGTGAGCGTCAGGGTGAAGCTTTCGTCGTCCTCGCTGCTCGTGTCACCGGAGACGACAATGGTGACGGTCGCGGAGGACGCGCCGTCCGCGATGCTGCCACTGAAGGTCGAGCCCGGAAGCGTGCCGCCGAAATCGGCGGCATTGGTGGTGCCGGCGGCGAAGCTGCCGGAGAAGCTGATCGCGCCGGTGGTGCCGCCGGTGCGCAGAACCGTGAAGGTCATGGTCTTGGTGCCGCTGTCACCTTCGGTGATCGACACGCTCGCCGGCGAGAACGAGATCGTCTGCGTGGCGGCAGCCGCCACGGTGAAGGCGGTGGTCGGGAACGGCGCGTCCGGCGTGGTGCCGTCGGCGCTTTGGTCGCCGCTGCCGTTCTGGGTGGCCCAGTTGGCGGTGTTGCCGATCGCGGCGAGGTAGTCGGCGAAGCTGGCAAAGCCGGAGCGCGGGCCGTTATAGCCGACGATGTCGAGACCGCCGGTGAAACCGACGGCGGTCTGACCGGCGACGAGGCCGGTGCCGGTCAGGGTGCCGTCGGAGGTCGCATAGCCGACATTGGAGATCGCGGCGAGGAAGGTCGGCGCGGTCGAGGAGCCGACATAGGCGTAGACGACCTCGCTGTCGTTGGACAGGCCGGTATTGTTGGCGTTGGTGAAGGTAGCCGAGCCGGCACTGGTGCCGAACGTGCCCTTGCCGATGTTGTTGATGTCGATGACGGTGCCGGTGGGAATCGCGCTGGTCGCGGTCCAGGCGATCGTGCTTTCGGCGTTGCTGCCGGTGGCGAAGCCGGTTCCGTTCCAGTTGCTGTCGGTGAAGTTGATCACTGTGCCCTGCGGGATGTCGGCCAGGGCAACGAAGGACAGATTGTCGTTGCCGTCGCCGTTGAACCCGGTGAAGGCGATGGAACCAGCGGTCAGTGACATTTCAATTCTCCAGCAGCGGGACGTGGCCCGTGGCACTACCGGTTAATGAAATGATAACATGACATGTTAATAACATATTTGTTGCGATGTACCCCATTCGCATGGCGCGTCCCAAATGAAAAACGCGGCGCCAGGGGCGCCGCGTTTCTGCCGATCGGCCGTAAGAGTGAGCCTCAGCTCGCCGCCGCGGTCGTCACGGTGTCGCGCTGGCGCTTCATGACGATCTTGTTGAGCGCGCCGAGATAGGCTTTTGCCGAGGCCACCAGCGTATCCGGATCCGCCGCGCGCGCGGTCATCGCACGTCCCTCATGCGACAACCGCACCGAGACTTCGGCCTGCGCGTCGGTGCCTTGGGTCACGGCATGGACCTGGTACAGCTCCAGCTTGGCTTCGTGCGGCACCAGGCGCTTGATGCAGTTGAACACCGCATCGACCGGACCGTTGCCTTCGGCCTCCTCGATCTTGATCTGGCCGTCGACGTCGAGCTTCATGGTCGCGCGCTGCGGGCCATGGGTGCCGGCGATCACGGTCAGCGAGGTCAGCTTGATGCGGTCGTGCGAGGCCGCCATCTCCTCGTCGACCAGCGCCTCGATGTCCTCGTCGTAGATGTCCTTCTTGCGGTCGGCGAGCGCCTTCATCCGCGTGAACGCATCTTCCAGCTGGTTGGGGCCGAGCTTGTAGCCCATCTCCTCCAGCTTGTGCACGAAGGCGTGGCGGCCGGAATGCTTGCCCAGCACCAGCGACGACTGCTTCAGGCCGACCATCTCGGGCCGCATGATCTCGTAGGTCGAGGCGTCCTTCAGCACGCCGTCCTGATGGATACCGCTCTCATGCGCGAACGCGTTGCGGCCGACGATCGCCTTGTTGTACTGCACCGGGAACGAGGTCGCCGCCGACACCACCTTCGAGGCGCGGGTGAGCTGCGTGGTGTCGATCTTGTTCCAGTAGGGGAATTTGTCGTTGCGGACGTTGATCGCCATCACGATCTCTTCCAGCGCGGCGTTGCCGGCGCGCTCGCCGATGCCGTTGACGGTGCACTCGACCTGTCGCGCGCCCCCGACGATGCCGGCCAGCGAGTTCGCCACCGCCATGCCGAGGTCGTTATGGCAATGCACGGAGAACACCGCCTTGTCCGAGTTCGGCACGCGCTCGATCAGCGTCTTCATGAAGTGGGTGTATTCGTCGGGCGTGGTGTAGCCGACGGTGTCCGGAATGTTCACCGTGGTGGCGCCGGCCTTGATGACGGCCTCCACGATGCGGCACAGATAGTCCATCTCGCTGCGGGTGCCGTCTTCGGCCGACCATTCGACGTCGTCGATCTGGTTGCGGGCGCGCGCGACCATGGCAACCGAGGTCTCGAGCACCTGCTCCGGGGTCTTGTTCAGCTTCACCCGCATATGCAGCGGCGAAGTCGCGATCACCGTGTGGACACGGCCACGCTTGGCGAATTTCACCGCCTCGGCACAGCGGTCGATGTCGGCCGGATGGGCGCGCGACAGGCCGGCGATGACAGCGTTCTTGGAGCGGCGGGCGATTTCGCTGACGGCCTGGAAGTCGCCTTCGGAGGTGATGGGAAAGCCGGCTTCGATGACGTCGACCCCCATATCGTCCAGCAGCGCGGCGACCTCGAGCTTCTCCTCGTAGGTCATGGTGGCGCCGGGGCACTGCTCGCCGTCGCGCAGCGTGGTGTCGAAAATGATGACGCGGTCCTTCTCGGACTTGTTCACGGAGGTCATTTCGAAAATTCCTTTTGAGCTTTTGCGCCGTCAGTCTTCTGGGCGCTCGAGGTGTCCGGTGATCTCGTACAACCCCTGAGCGCCCAGGCGCATGGCGCCCAGCCGGCCCTCAGGGGCAAGTAAGAAGAAGCCCGCCAATAAGGAGGGTGGGCAGCAGCGCGGCCGGGATCGTGGCGGCGGCCAGAGCCACCTCCCCCGAAATCCCATCAATTTGGCCGCGAATCAGCATTGCCAGACCCTGTTGAGCCCTCAAATCCTCGGTCAAAACCGTTGACGGTTGGTTGCCGGGAGGCTCGATGCGCCGTTTCTAGACGAGAAATAGGCGCAACTGCAACGCCAAAAGATGGACAGAAGGGCTGACATGACTGCAGCGCCGGCGATGTCACCGGACGCGCAGCAACGACCCGATGCCGGTGTGTTTCGCCGGTCGGGTCGTCAAGCTACGCCGTGCGGCGGGCGCGGGCCCTGCTCTCCCAGCGGTCCAGCATCTGACCGAGCTCGCCGGTGGCGACCTTGCCGGCGTTCGCGACCTCGTTGGTGTTGGCTGGCGCGTTGGCACTGAGCCAATCTGGCTCGGTATATTCGCGCCAGCGGCGCGCCTCGGCTCGTCTTTTGCGGGAGACGTGGTCGCGGGTGAAATAGCCGGCCGCAAATGCAATCCCGAGCAGCAAAACCAGTACGACGACAGCGACTGCCACAGTGAACTCCGACTTACACCCCGTGTGTCGTTCTGCCAGCATCGCGCACGAGGTCAAGGCTTGACATGCTCCACAGCTTGGCAATGTCCCACAGGCAGTTCCGGCAAACCCGTCACGCGGGACGAATTTGTCGTTTCCATGTTCGATGTTCCAGCGCTTTTGCCGCCCCGATATCACGCGGAGGATGCGTACCTCCCCCTCGCAACCGTCATCGGACCGGACTAACCTTCCCATGCTCGGCCGGATCAACCGGCCAGCCGAACATGACCGGGAGGACGCGATGACACGCCAGGAAGCTCGTGACCACGAGCAGCGTGACCACGATGCTGCGCTTTCACGACGAACACTCGTTCGGGGGCTTGCGCTCGGCGCCGCCGCCACAATGGCCGGCGCCGGCTCCGCGCTGGCCCAGACCGGACCTGCCGCGCCGCCAACGACGATCACCACGCCACCGCGCGATTTCGGCCCCAACGGCGCGCCGACCACCTATTTCTGGGACCCAGACATCATCGCGGTCGATCCATCCTTCAACGATCTCGCGCAGCCCAACACCGCGATCAAGCGTCTCTATACCGGCCTGTTGTGGGCCGAAGGCCCGGCATGGAGTGCACAGGGCCGCTATCTGTTGTGGAGCGACATCCCCAACAACCGGCAGATGCGGTGGAGCGAGGACGACGGTCGCGTCAGCGTATTCCGCGCGCCCTCCAACAACTCCAACGGCAACTCGTTCGACTTCCAGGGTCGCCAGCTCTCCTGCGAGCACCTGACCCGGCGGGTGACGCGCTACGAGCATGACGGCACCGCCACCGTGCTTTGCGACAGCTACAACGGCAAGAAGCTGAACTCGCCGAACGATGTCGTCGCCCATCCCGACGGCAGCTACTGGTTCACCGATCCGCCCTATGGCGGCCAGCTCTACGAAGGCGAGCCCGATGTCGCCGGCGGTCCGAGCAATTCCGGCGGCAAGCTCAATCCGCGGATCGGACAGCCGGCCGGCTTCGTGCCGGGCAAGCGCGAGCTGCCGACCAATTGCTATCGGATCGATCCCTCCGGCCGCGTCGACCTCGTCGTCACGGAGGAGCAGGTGCCGGATCCGAACGGCCTGTGCTTCTCACCCGACTACAAGAAGCTCTACGTCGCCTCGACCGGCAAGGGACCGGGCGACACCGGGCCCGGCGGCAATGGCGAGATCTTCGTGTTCGACGTCGGCGGCGACAACAAGCTCTCCAACCTCAAGAAGTTCAGCGATTGCGTGATCGACGGCGTGAAGTGCGGACCCGACGGCGTGCGCTGCGATGTCAACGGCAACGTCTGGGCCTCCAGCAATGCCGGCCGCGCCGTCGGCTATAACGGTGTGACGGTGTGGTCGCCGGGCGGCAAGCTGCTCGGCCGCATCCGCCTGCCCGAGGTGTGCGGCAACATCTGCTTCGGCGGCCCCAAGCGCAATCGCCTGTTCATGGCGGCGAGCCAGTCGCTCTATGCGGTGTATACGGCCACGCAGGGCGCTGGACCTGGTTGAGCGGCGAGAGCGCAAGGGCGTCGGCGTGATCCGCTGACGCCCTTCGAAACCAATCCGATCGCGTCGATTGCGTTAAGCAACGTCGGTGGAGAGTGAGACGCTTTTCCACGCATCGAACTCGGCCTGCAACGATTTCATTTTTTCGTCGACCAGCCGAACGGCGTCGCTGCCGAGCAGCAGATGCGCCGGTGGATCTGCCGACAGGGCTGCTTTCAGCATCGCGAGCGCGGCCTTCTTGGGATCGCCGATCTGCCAGCCACTCAGTTCCATGCGCCGCTTGCGGATCGGATCGATGATCGCGTCGTAATCCCCGATCGATCGTTCTGCTCGTACCATCGATCGTCCGGCCCAGTCGGTGCGGAAACCGCCCGGCTCAACCGCGGTGACCTTGATACCGAGCTCCCTGACCTCCTTGCCCAGGGATTCGGAGATCCCTTCCAGCGCGAACTTGCTGCCGTGGTAGTAGCTCAAGCCCGGCAGCGTGATGATCCCGCCCATCGACGTGACGTTGAGAATATGTCCGGCGCGTCGCCGGCGCATGGACGGCAGCACGGCCTGGATCATCGCCACGGCGCCGAACACGTTGACCTCGAACTGGCGTCGTAGATCGTCGATGGACGATTCTTCCAAAATGCCTTCGTGGCCGTAGCCGGCATTGTTCACCAGGATTTCGATCGCGCCGATCTTGCTTTCGATGTCGGCAACGGCAGGCGCGATAGCCTTGGTATCGGTCACGTCAAGGACCATCGCATGCGCGCTTCGACCGAGCGCTTCGAAATTTTGCCTGTCGGCGTCGTTGCGCACGGTGCCGGCGACGGCATGGCCGTCGCTCAATGCAGCCTCCGCCAACGCGCGGCCGAAGCCGGATGAAACGCCAGTGATGAGGAATGTTTTTGCCATGTGAGATCTCTTCCCAGTCTCGAGTGTGGTCTCCATATAGGCCGGTTGATTAGTGCAATAATCGGCATAAACTGGCATGACCTGATGCAGGATATCGTACAATGCTTCACACCGGTCTTTTCGAGCTGAACGCCGTTGCCGCGATTTCCGCGCATCGCAGCTTTCGCGCCGCCGCAACCGAGCTCGGCATTTCGCCTTCGGCATTGAGCCATGCGATTGCCGGGCTGGAAAAACGCCTCGGCGTGCGTCTGATCAACCGCACCACCCGCAGCGTGTCGTTATCAGAAGCAGGCGAGCGCTTTCTCGCGCGCGTCAGCCCCGCGTTGCGTGAAATTGCCGGCGCGATGGAAGATGTGAACGAGTTTCGCGATACGCCGACGGGAACCCTTCGCATCAATCTGAAAGAGCGTGCCGCGCACCAGATCCTCCGCCCCGTCGTTGCGAAATTCCTGCGGCGCTATCCTGACATGAACGTCGAACTGACCTTGGAGGGCCGCACCATCGATATCGTCGCGGAGGGCTTCGATGCGGGAATTCGGCTGGCCGAAGCCGTGCCGCAGGACATGGTCTCCGTCGCTTGCGGTACGGCATCGCGTTTCATCGTCGTCGGCGCACCCAGCTATTTCGCACGCGTTTCATTGCCAAAGTCGCCGTCGGATCTGCTCAGCCATGAGTGCATTCGCAGGCGCATGCCGGGCGGAACGCTGTATCGCTGGGAGTTCGAAAAGCGTGGAGAGGAGATGGCGCTGGATGTGCCGGGCCGGCTCACGCTCGACAATGACAGTCTGATGGTGGAAGCCGCGCTTGAAGGACTGGGACTGGCATTCGTCAGCGATTTCTGGGTTGCGAAACATCTCACCGATGGCACCTTGCAAGCCGTGCTCGAAGACTGGACGCCGCCATTCCCTGGCTTGCGCCTCTATTATCCAGGTCACCGGCATATGGCGGCCGGGCTTCGCGCCTTCGTCGATATGTTGCGGGAGGAGAGCAAGCTGGCCGCTAGGGCCGCGCGCGTCGCTGCCCACGATTTGCGCAAGCGCTAGACCTCAGCTCCCCTCTCGCAATCCTGAGTGCCGTTTCGCAGGTCCGGGCTGAGGCGCCGCGAGCCTCATCGAGACACGGCGCCGTCGTGCCTCGCCGGCGCCGAATTGTTTTGGTCGCCTTGTCGACGCTTGAACCGGGGGTAACACAGGTGACTTCCGGGCAGAGCGCGTGATAATTGAACCATGGCAGATAAAATTCGCGTCGTTGTTCTCTATGGCGGCAGGTCCGGCGAGCATGAGGTCTCGCTGAAATCGGCGGCCTCCGTGCTCCATCATCTCGACCGCACCCGCTTCGAGGTGATCCCGGTCTCCATCGACAAGACGGGCCGGTGGCAATGGAACGATCTTCATGCGCTCGATCAGGTGCGGGCGGCATCCTTGCCGATCCTGCCCGATGCGCCGGAGATGCGGCTCGCCAGAGGACCTGATGGACGCGGCGCCCTCATGCCGATCACGCAAGGAGCGGCCGCCCCGATCGAGATCGACGTCGTCTTTCCGGTCATGCATGGGCCGCTTTGCGAGGACGGCACCGTGCAGGGCCTCCTGGAATTGGCGGAGGTCGCCTATGTAGGATCGGGCGTTCTCGCCTCCGCCGTCAGCATGGACAAGGATGTCGCCAAGCGGCTCGCTGAGTTCGCCGGCATTCCGGTCGCGCCCTATCATGTGCTCACCCGCAAGGCCTTCATTCAGGACCGCACCTCGTCGCTCGCCAAGGCGGTCGAAGGTTTGAGCCTCCCGGTCTTCGTCAAGCCATGCAACATGGGCTCCAGTGTCGGCATTCACAAGGTCAAGACTTGGGATGTGCTCGGCACGGCGCTCGACGACGCATTTCGCTATGACGTCAAGGTGCTGGTCGAACAGGGCATCGATGCGCGCGAAATCGAGGTCGCGGTGCTCGAGGGCGAGACGCTGTTTTCAAGCGTCGCCAGCGAGCTGAATCCCAATGCCCATCACGAGTTCTATTCGTATGAGGCTAAATATCTCGATCCCGATGGCGCCCGGGTTGACCTTCCGGCCAGGTTAGACGCAGCGCAGATGGAGCGCGTGCGGTCACTCGCCACAGAAGTGTTCGCGGCGCTCGAATGCAGCGGCTTCGCGCGCGTCGACTTTTTTCTCGACCGGCAAATCGGAAAATTCTGCTTCAACGAGATCAACACCCTGCCCGGCTTCACGTCGATCAGCATGTATCCGAAGATGATGGAAGCCTCGGGCGTACCATATGGTGAGCTGCTGACGCGCCTCGTCGATCTGGCGCTGGATCGGCACCGGCAGCGGCAATCCCTGGAACGGGGCTACGCGAGCCAGTCTTGCTGCGTCACGAGGATCAATGCGAGCGGCGCGGGCGACGGCCGAACGTCGTGAAACTGTCGCAGCAATCGGTTCGCGCTGACATCAAGCCCATCGCTCCGCACGGAGCGGTGGGCTTTTCTTTGCCTTTCGCAGATGCGTTGTGTCGTGGCCAGCGCGCGTATCGACCTTGGGCGATGTTGACTTTCTACCGTCCGCTCTGAATACTTCGCAAAAAATAGAGCCAGTCACAAAGACGGTTTTTGAGGGAGGATAGGATGCCGACTTCACGCAGGCAGCTGCTGAAGAGCTCGGCGGCCGCCGCCGCACTCAGCCTCGATTGGACACGGGCCCAGGCGCAAGCCGAGAATTTACGCATCGGCCTGATCTACGACCTCACCGGTCCGTTCGCCGCCGGCGGCTCGGTCGCCTCCTCGGTCGGCGCACAGATCGCCATCGACCTCGTCAACGAAAAGGGCGGCATCGGCGGCAAGACCAAGATCGTACCGGTCGCGGCGGACTCGCAGAGCAAGGCGGACGTGGCGATCAACGAGGCCGAGCGGCTGATCAGCCAGGAAAAAATCGACATCATCAACGGCGTCTATTCCAGCGCGCATGCGGTGCCGATGGCGGCGAAGGTCGAGCAGCAGAAGAAGATCCTCTGGATCACGACCGCGGTCTCGACTGCCGTGTTCAAGGACAAGAACCTGCAGTATGTGTTTCGCGCGCAGATCCATTCCGATCAGTACGGCCAGGCCTTCGCGGGCTTCGTCGCCGAGCACGCCCAAGGCAAGCTCGGCATGGACCCGAAGGACGTCAAGGTTGCGCTGATCCACGAGGACGGCCCTTATGGCGTCGGCGTCGCCGCGGCCGACGAGGCCTATGCCAAGCAGGCGGGCATCCAGGTGGTGATGCGCGAAGGCTATTCAGCTTCCGCGCCCGACCTCTCGGTGCTTGTGACCAAGCTCAAGCGCGCCAAGGTCGATGTGATCTCGCATGCCGGCTACAACCCCGACATCACCCTGTTCCTGCGTCAGGCCCGCGAGAGCGGCCTGCGCTTCAAGATGCTGTTCGGCGCGGGCGCCGGCTACAGCCAGCTCGACAAGCTGCGCGCGACCTTCGGCCCCGACATCGACAATTTCTGCAACATCGATCCGGTGCCGGCGCAACTGCTCGATGCCGCCAAGCTTGCACCGGGCATCGGCGATCTGACCAAGACCATGGTCTCGCGCTACCTGGCCAAGACCGGCGCCACCGACGTGCCGCCGCACTGCTCGATGGGTTTCAACCAGACCTGGGTGCTGCTCAACAACGTGCTGCCGGTCGCCAAGGACAAGTACGGCAGCTTCGAGCCCGAGGCCATTCGCAAGGCTGCGCTCGACGTCGACATTCCCGCCGGCGGCACCATCCAGGGCTATGGCGTGAAATTCTTCCCGCCGGGCACGCCGCTCTCCGGCCAGAACGAGCGCTCGACCCCGGTCGTGATGCAGAACGCCGGCGAGCATATCTCGGTGGTGTGGCCGACGAACATTCGCACGCAAGATCCGGTGTTTCCGCTGCCGAAGGGGTCGACTTACGGGACGTAGGATTCAAGCCGCGCAGACGGTCCGCCCCTCTCCCCTTGTGGGCCTTGTGGGAGAGGGTGGCTCGCCGCGAAGCGGTGAGACGGGTGAGGGGTTGTCTCAGCGCTTGAATCTCTCGCATTTGGGTTCGCTGACGCAACCCCTCATCCGGCGCTTCGCGCCACCTTCTCCCACAAGGGGAGAAGGAAAATAAGCGCGCGGACCAATCATTCGCTACGACGACTCTCTACAATACCACCCGCCGTCCCTCCTCCGCCGCCCAATACCCCGCGTAGTTCACCTTGATCGTCTCGTACGCCAGCGCCAGATCCGACAGCGGCAGCCTTCCGCTCGCGGCGCATTCCATAAAATCCTGGATCTCCTGGAGGTAGCCGCGCGTCCACTCCTCCTCGAGGCAGACATATTGCCAGCCGGTTTTGCGATCGACCTTTTCGGTGATGTAGACAGAGGCGAGCTTCTCCTCGGAGGTCTGGTAGCTCATCAGATGCGTGTTCGGCGTGATGTTGGCGAACAGCGAGCCGCCTGACGTGTAGGTCTCGATCAGATTGCGCACGCCGCCCATGATCATGTCGCCGGAGAACACGGTGGCCTTGGTGCCGTCCGAGAAGGTGGCGGTCAGCATGCCCCAATCCTCGACGTCGACCGGATTGGCCTTGATGTAGATGCGCTCCTCCGGCTTCAGGACAGCCGTGACGTTGCCGACATCGCCGGTGACGCTGGCGACGCGGATGGTTTCGCCGCGCGCCTTCGCCTCGACCTGCTTGAGATACAGCACGGCGGAGAGCGGATGGCACCCCATCCGGATCAGCGAACCGCCACCGGTCATCGCCCATTGCGCGGCGTGGGCCGCATGCGAGCCGGAATGGCTCTCCTCACCCTTCATGAACAGGATTTTGTCTTTGGTCGCTCTTAGAATCTCTGCGGTCTTGGTCACCGCGGGTGCGTAGATCCAGTCCTCGGCATACATGAAGAGCTTTCCGGTGCGCTCGATCGCGGCCCGCGTGGCGTCCATCTCCTCCAAGACGCGCTCATACATCAGCGCCTTCGACACATGCTTGCCGATCGGCTGCCGGTCGCCCTCACGGCCGAAATAGCCGGCGAACGGCTTTTCGCAGATCACGTGCTTGCCGGCCTGCATGGCGGCGACGATCATCCCGGCATGAAGATTGGGCGGCGTGCAGATGTCGATGACATCGAGTTCGCGGTCTGCGATCAGCTCGGCAAAGCTGCGATAGACCCGCGGGATCTGGTGACGGTGCGCAAATTCGACGACATGGTCGCCGCGCGCAGCGACCGCCGCGACCTCGACATCCACGCCGTAGACCCGCCGGAACGCATACATGTGCAGCTCCGACACGAAGCCGCAGCCTACGAGTCCCACCCTGATCTTTGCCATAGCGCCCCCTCACCCATGCTTTGGGCGGCACTATAGCGCGCCGGCAGGCCTATTCCACCGAGACCCGCACCACACCGGCACTCATCATGCCGAGGGCTTTGGCGGCCGGCACCGAGAGATCGACGATCCGGCCGCGGATGAAGGGGCCGCGATCGTTGACGCGGCACTGGATCGAGCGGCTCCCGTAGGACACCCTCAGCACGCTACCGAAGGGGCGCGTCCGGTGCGCGCAGGTCAAGTCGCCGCCTTTTCCCGCCTTTCCGTATCCGTAGTAAGAAGCAAGTCCGCTTTCGGCGTGTGCAACTGAAAAGGCGGAAAGCGAAAAAGTAGCAAGGCAAGAAAATAGCGTCGTCTGTCCTCGCACGGCACCGCTCCGGGTTGGCCCTGCCCGGCGCTACAAACGTTCCGTTGTTCCCTGGGGTTCCAAGCCACTGCCGGGCCGCGCCCGGCAGTGCCATCACACATTGTTACTGTTTGTGAAAAACCAGTGTTCGGACCTCGATGCTTTCGCGCGGCGCCGCATCCGCAGGCGTGGTCGGATCGACAAAAGCGGTGTGCGGCCCGAAGCGGGTGCGGCCGTCGGTTGCGGAATCATAGCACTTGAGCAGCAGCGCCTCGTCCGGCGTCATCTCGGGAAAATAGAACCAGCGGTGGTTCGGATTGTATCTCACCGAATAGGTCTCGCCGCGACGGTTGGGATAGATCAAATCGGAGGCGACGAGGTCGTCAGGCGCGACCGTCGTGCCGTCGGCCATCGCCAGCGGTGAATCGCGCAAGGGACCGCGGATCGGCCGCCAGAGGTTGATCACCTGGACGCGGCCCTTCAGCAACTCCTCGGCTTCATCGGGCAGATGCTCGCGCACACGGTTGGCGCCGGAGACGGCGGTCTGGTCGACGTGGACGCGTGTTGCCGGCTGACGCGGGCCACCGTCGCGAATGTCCGCGGCGCCCTCGACGCGCCTGCGCACGGTATGGTCGAAGATGACGACGCGGTCGGCCTTCAGCGTTGCGCGCAGGAAGGCCTCGACGGCGGGATAGTAGACCGCCCTCACCTCTTCGTCGTTGTTGAAGTCCTTCACCAGGGTCGGATGCCGCACCAGCGCAAAGCCTTCGCGGTCGAGCGAGAAATTTTGCGCGATCAGGCGCGCATCGAAGATCGGGACCTGATGCGGCTCCGGCAGCGACGTGCTCTTGGGCTCGCCCGGCGGCGGATCGAAGGCGTAAGTGCGCGGCTTGCCGGAAACCGGCGCGAGGTAGTTGAGTTCGGCAGTGACGAAAGGAAGCGATTCGATTTTTGTTTCTTGCAGGCCCATGGCCGGTCTCCCGATGTGATCGTCTGGATGATTTCTGAGGGGATCCAGCGTGGCGCAAGGGAGGTGGTGCAAATAGCAATGGGGGTGTTGTCGAGAGCGAGGAATGCAGAAGGAACGTTTCGAAGAAGGCAATCAGATTAGGAGGTGCTCTCTTCGCTTCACGGACACTTGAGAGGCATATGAGATTTCGTGCCCCGGACGCAGCGCAGCGCTTCTTCAGCGGCGCGCTGCTGAGCCGGAGCCCATATCGTCGAGCATTCTGTGCATCCCGGCTCTGCGGAGCAGCGTTGCACGCTGCGTCGCGTCCGGGACACAGGAGGCTACAACCCCGCCTTCGCGATCGCATCTGCAAACGAGCGATCGACGATTTCGGCCGCATCCAGCTTCTGCTTGATCAGGCCCCAGCGAAAATAGAGGTCGATCGTGCTCTGCTCGTCCGCGACCACGCCGTCGTCGATCGGCGCAATCCGGATCTTTGCGCGCGAGAGCCAATTCTGCGGCACGGCGGTCGGGATGTTCATCAGCTTGCCCCAGGTCGCGGCATAGCCCTCGACATTGTTCAGCGACCATGCCCGCGCCGCGGTGAGACGCCGAATGAAGTCGGTCAGCTCTGCGCGCTTGTCGCGGATGGCGTCGGGCCGCGCCACCTGAAAGCTCAAACCCGGCGTCAGGCCTTCCGAGGTGATGATGCGGCGCGATTTGAACAGCACCTCCTCCTGGCTGACATAAGGCTCCCAGGTCGACCACGCGTCGACAGAGCCTTGCGTGTAGGCGACCTTGGCATCGGAAGGCGCGAGAAACGCGATCTGCACGTCGCTCGCACTCCAGCCGTTCTTCTCGAGCGCGGCCAGGATCAGTTGCTGGCCGATCGAGCCGCGGCCGGTTGCGATCTTCTTGCCACGCAGATCGGCAAAGCTCTTGATCGGCAAGGCCTCGGGCACAAGAATGGCCAGGCCCTCGCGCGTCTGCCGGATCGCGGCAATCGCTTTCACCGGCGCCCCGGAGGCGGCAGCGAAGGTGAAGGGCGCGTCGCCCACGAGCCCGGTCTCGATCGCTCCGGCGCTCAGCGCTTCCAGCAGCGGAGCCGCTGCCGGAAACTCCTTCCACTCGATCTTGTACGGAACGTCCTTGAGCACGCCCGCCGCTTCCATCACGGCCTGCGAATTGCCTTTCTGGTCGCCGACGCGCAAGGTGGCTTGCGCCGCCGCCAGCTCGAACGAGCCGAACAGCAGCGCGCCAGCCAGCATGAGGCGGATCATTCCGCGGCCTCGCCGTGAACGGCCTGACGGTTGGCGACCAACGCGCGCGTCAGCGGGATCAGCTCGCGCCCATATTCGATGGCGTCGATCAGCGGATCGAAACCGCGGATCAGGAAATGGGTGATACCGAGATCGTAATAGTCGCCAAAGACTTCCGCGACCTGCTCGGGCGTTCCGACCAGTGCGGTGGTGTTGCTGTTGGCACCGGTGAGCTTTGCGATCTCGGTCCAGAGCCGCTTGTCGATGCGGCTGCCCTGGTCGGCGAGCGAGAGCAGGCGCCGCGCGCCGGCCGTGGCATGGCCGTCGGCGGGTTTGCGATAACCGGTCTTGTCCTGGAGCGCGGTGGCGCGCGCCAAAATCTCTTCCGCCTTTTCCCAGGCCTGCTTCTCGGTCGGGGCAATGATCGGCCGCACCGAGAGGCTGAAGCGCGGCGTCGGACGGCCCTGCCTGACGGCCGCATTGTGAACGCGCGAGGTGACGTCGCGCACCTGCGCGTAGGATTCCCCCCACAGCGCAAACGTGTCGGCGTGCTTGCCGGCGACGTCGATCGCCGCATCCGAGGCGCCGCCGAAATAGACGCGGATGCCCTCCGGGCGATATGGCTTCACCTGCGAGAAGGCGTTCTCGACCTGATAGTGCTTGCCCTTGTAGGTGAAGGGCTTGTCGCTGGTCCATTCCAACTTCAGGACGTCGAGGAACTCGGAGGTGCGCGCGTAGCGCTCGTCCTTGTCGTCGAGCGTATTGCCGTCCTGCCGCAGCTCGGTGGCGTTGCCGCCGGTGATGACATGGAGCGCGACGCGGCCGCGGGAGAACTGGTCGAGCGCCGCGAACTGTCGCGCCAGCAGGGTCGGAGCGGTGAAACCGGGGCGCTGCGCGATCAGCACGTTGAGGCGGTCGGTGACGCCGAGGACGTGCTGGGCGACCTGGAGCGCGTCCGGCGTGGTCGAATGAAACGCCAGCAGCGCGCGATCGAAGCCGGCATTCTCATGCGCCTTCGCCACCGTCTCGATGTGGGTCGGGTTGAGGATCGGTCCCTCGCGGACCACGGTTTCGGATGAATTGTTGTTGCTGATGAAGCCGATGAACTCGATCGACATGATCGTCTCCCTGTTTCTTTTCTGAAAGCTAGAGTCCCAATGCGGCACGGCCGAGGCCGGTGCGCGTGGAATCGTCCTGCGGCGTGTGCACGCGGCCGCACAGGACGTCGCGATAGTGCCGCTCCAGCGGATTGGCGCGGGAGAGGCCGTGATTGCCGGTGAGCGACAGCGCGTCCTCGACCGCGGCAATGGCATTGTTGGTCACGGTCAGCTTGATGACGTTGGACTCGGCCGCGGAAAGCTCGATGCCGTCATCGAAATCACCGGCGAAGGATGCGATCAGCCGCGCATTGACCGCGAGCCGTGCCTCGATCGCGCCAAGGATCTCCTGCGCGCGCGGCAAGGTCGCAAGCGGCGCACCCAGGCTGGCCGGCACGCGCTGCTTCAGGAACGCGACCAGCCAGTCACGCGCCGCGCGCGCGACGCCGTCATAGATCGCGGCGACGAAGACGGTATGGACGGTCGCCTGTGTGACATCAGGTGGGCGCCAGTCCGCCGGCTTGCGCACATCGATCTCGGCATCGAGAGGAATCACGACATCGTCGAAGATGACGTCGTGGCTGCCGCTGGCCCGCAGCCCGTGATGATCCCAGGTCTCGACGATGCGCGTCCCCGGCGGGCCCGCCGGCACCAAAAACTGTCCGACGCGCGGCTCGGCTTCGTCCGTCCGCGCCCAGACCAGATACCATTTCAGGATCGGCGATCCCGTCGAATAGATCTTGTGCCCCGAGAGCCGCCAGCCGGTCTCGGTCCGACGTGCAATGGTCGCGGGCAGGCCGCCGCGCGCAGGCGAGCCCAGTTCGGGCTCGACGCGGAGCGCGTTGACGAGCGCAACGCCTTCGACACTCTCGCGCGCAAGCTTGCGCGACAGCCGCGCCGGCCAGGTCGGGCTCCGTGCCATCACCAGGTGGTTGATGTAGTGCATCGACAGCACTAGCGCGGTCGACGGATCGGCCTTGCCGATGATGCCGAGGACGCGTGCGGCGTATCGAGCGCCCGCTCCGGCCCCGCCATGGGCCGCAGGCACCGTCAGCGACAGCAGACCTGCCTCGGACAGTTCGCGAAAATTCTCGAAGGGAAAGCTGCCGGTGCGGTCGTGCTCGGCCGCGCGCGCGGCGAAGTCCTCGGCCAGCGCCTCGGCACGTGCGATGTAATCGGGCTCGCTATGGGCCATGCGCCCCTTGGCGATCGAAGTCACCATGTGGCGTCCAGTCCCAGCAGGCCAAGAATCTGGCGGCGCAGATCCGCGAGATACGGATCGCCGCGGTGGCGCGGATAGGGCCGATCGACACGGATGTCGGCCTTCACCCGTGCCGGGCGGTCGCTGAACACGATGACGCGATTGGCGAGCACCAGCGCCTCCTCGGCGTCATGCGTCACCAGCAGCGTGGTAAAACCCTTGCGCTGCCACAGCGAGACCAGCTCGCCCTGCATGGTGATGCGGGTCAGCGAGTCGAGTTTTCCGAGCGGCTCGTCGAGGATGAGGATTTTTGGATCATTGACCAGCGCGCGGGCCAGTGCGACGCGCTGCGCCATGCCGCCTGAAAGCTGGTGCGGATAGGCATTGCGGAAGGACGCAAGGCCGACAAGATCGAGCGCGGCATCGACGCGGTGCCGCTGGCTCTTCAAAATGCCCTGCGCCTCCAGCCCGAGCGCGACGTTGTCCCAGACCGTACGCCAGGGAAACAGGGTCGGATCCTGGAACACGACAACGCGCGAAGGATGCGGCCGGGTGATGCGGGCCTCGTCCTCGCGCAGCGTTCCCGACCTGGGCTTGTCGAGGCCTGCGACCAGGCGCAGCAGCGTGGACTTGCCGCAGCCGGAGGGACCGAGCAGCGCAACGAACTCGCCCGG
Organism: Bradyrhizobium nivariense; assembly: GCF_029846695.2. Taxonomy (NCBI): domain Bacteria; kingdom Pseudomonadati; phylum Pseudomonadota; class Alphaproteobacteria; order Hyphomicrobiales; family Nitrobacteraceae; genus Bradyrhizobium; species Bradyrhizobium nivariense. The sequence continues at coordinate 43,068 of NZ_JARWCR020000048.1, forward strand.
CTCGACGGAGATGCTGACCTCGCTGAGCACCGGCAGCTCGGCACCATCGATGTCGAAGGCGTGGCTGACCTGCTCGATGTCGAGCGCGGCGCCGGCGGCCGGGTGAGCGTCGATTTCAGCCAGTGCAGTTGCGGCTACCATTTCACAGTCCCCTTCTGCCAGACCAGCAGGCGGTCGCGGATCGCGAACAGCAGCGTGATCGCGCCAGAGCAGAGCAGCGACATCACGATCAGCGCCGCGTACATATTGGCGTAGGCGGCCCAGCCCTGCGCCCATTGCAGATACCAGCCGAGCCCGGCCTTGACGCCGATCATCTCGGCGACGACCAGCACGGCGAAGGACGAGCCGAGCCCCATGAACAGGCCAACGAAGACATGCGGCAATGCCGCGGGGATCGCCACCTTCAACACCAGGAAGGACGGCTTTGCCCCGAGCGTCCGCGCGACGTCGTAATAGGCGTTGCCCACACTCGCGACCCCCGACCAGGTCAGCACGGTGACCGGGAAGCCGGTTGCCAGCGCGATCAGAAAGGTCGAGGCGCTCCAGCTCGACGGGAACGTGAAGAAGGCGATCGGCAGCCAGGCGGTCGCCGGCAGCGGGCCGATGAAGCGCAGCACCGGATGCACCCAATAGCCGACCGCGCGCGACCAGCCGATCGAGACGCCGGTCAGGAAGCCGACCGTGGCCCCGATCAGATAGCCACCGAGCTGGAGCTTGACCGACGCGAACACGCTGTCGAGCAGCTTCGGCAAATCGTCGGTATAGACCTCGATGATCGATTGCGGCGGCGGAAAGAACGGCAGTGGCAGCCAGGCGAATTTGGCAGTAGCAAGTTCCCACAAGGTCAGGAACGCACCAAGCGCCACAAGCCATGGCGCACGCTGGCGCAAGCCGCGACCGGCCGAGCCGAGATAATCGGCGCCGACCGTTCCGAACAAGGCCACCGCCGCAACGATGAAGGCAGCGATGCCGAGTGAATGGGTTCGTGACCAGTCCCCGACATCCTCCCACCACAGGCAGGACAGACCGAAGGCGATCCACGCGGCGCTAGCGAGAACGCCAACGCCGGATTCACGGATCCAGCTCGCTAGCAGCGGCGCGCGCGAGAGCCGCGGCGCGCCGGAGGCGAGGCCGTCAGACAGCGAATACGTCGACATAGATGCGCTCCGCGAATTTGGCCGTGTCGGTGCTCTGCTTGAAGACCTGCACGCTCTTGAGATCGTCGGCATAGGCCTTGAGCTCGCGCTTCAACACCTCGCCGACGGGATGATGATGATGGGTGTGGTAGCGCACCATGCCCTCAATATCGGCAAGCGTTGCCGTCTTCGGCGCATAAGGCTGGAACGATTTTGCCGCCACCACCGGATTCTGCGAGGTGAACATCGCGGCATCGAGCAACGCCTGCGTGATGGCGCGTGCGACCTGCGGCTCCTCGCGCACGAGGCTGCCGCGCAGGCCGACGATGCAGCAGCTCTTGTCACGGTAATCGCCATCGAGATTGGATGCGACTTCCTTGTACTGGCTGTCCTTGAGCCAGAGATAGCCGAGCGGATCGGACGACAGGAACGCCTGCACCTCGCCTTTCTCCACGGCGACATTGAGGAGGTTGCCGGGATAGGCGCGCCAGTCGACATCCTTGTTGGGATCGATGCCGAGTTTTGCCAATTGGATCGAGAAGAAATTCTTGTCGGGGCCGCCGAGATCGCCGACCGCGACGATCTTGCCCTTGAGGTCGGCCAGCTTGCTCACGTTGGAGTCGGCGCGCGTCAGCACGCGCATGCAGCCGCCATGGGTGCCGGCGGCGATCTTGACGTCAAAGCCCTGCTCCAGCGGCTTCAGCCAGCGCAGCGCCATGCCGAGACCGGCATCGCTCTTGCCCGTAGCGATCGCCTCTAACAGCTGGTCGGTCGAGCCGGAATAGTTGACGAGCTCGACGTCGAGATTCTGCTTCTGGAAGAAGCCGTGCTCGATGGCGACCGGCAGCGGCGCAAGGCAGACCGCGCCGGCATTCCACGACAGCTTCAGCTTGCGCGGCGCGCCGGTGAGCGCGGGCGTGTCGGACGCCGTCCGGCACAGCGGAAACTCCGAGAAGTCGATGCCGGACGCAATCCCGCGCGGCGCAAAAGCCTGCGCGCCAAGCGCACCGAGCGGCGCGGCGAAGGCCGCCGCGAGGCCCGCCTGGAGCAGGTGGCGCCGGTCGAGCCTCGATCCGCCGTGCTTGTCGTCGTCGTTCATCCGTCCCCACTCCTGCGCTGGCATGGCTCCGCCATCTGCACAACGGATTATGTTGCGCATATTCCGTGCGGAGCTGCGTTGAGAGAAAATCTTTTCGCCGGCGCTTCCTGCGCCGCGTTGATGCGATGCGCAAATCATGCGGCGCGCTCGCCGCAGCGTCAATGAAATGGAATTTCGAATGTGGCGCGAAGCGAAGTCATTCTCTCCACCGGCGCCTACGGGGACGATGAAAGGATTTCCGCCAATGCATCGGTTGGCAGAGGGCGGCGCGACTCCCTCTCCTGCTTCATTCTTGCGCAGCTTCGCCGACGCACACCGCACGTTCTCGAAAGCAGCACGTCGCTAAAACGTCCTTGCCCATCGCGCGCGCAATACAGTTGGTCATTTCATTGACTGCGCATCGCGTGACCATAGACTTGACCGTTCCGCGGCATCTTTCGCTCACGCGTCGTGAGCAAAGCAACATGACAGGCCACATGAGCATCAACTCCCTCGACCATTCCATCACCCGCCGGCTCGCCGCATCGCTGCTCGCAGCCGCCATCACCCTGTCGACGGCCGCGGCATCGTTCGCAGCCGACGCCGTCGTGCTGCGCGTCGGCGACCAGAAGGGCGGCAACCGTTCGCTGCTCGAGATCTCAGGCTACGCGAAGGATCTGCCTTACAAGATCGAGTGGTCGGAATTCCCGGCGGCCGCGCCGATCCTGGAGGCGCTCAACGCCGGTGCACTCGACGTCGGCTATACCGGCGACCTCTCGTTCCTTTCGGTCTACGCGGCCGGCGCGCCGATCAAGGCGATCGGCGGCACCAGGTCGGATGCCAGGACACAAGCCATTCTCGTGCGCCAGGATTCGCCGATCAAATCGGCAGCCGATCTCAAGGGCAAGCGCCTTGCCGGCACGCGCGGCGGCTGGGGCCAGTTCCTGATCGACGCCACGCTGGAGAAGGCGCAGATCAAATTGGAGGACGCGACCTTCGCACCGCTTGGCCCGGTCGACGCCAAGATCGCGCTGGTCGCGGGCTCGATCGACGCCTGGGCGGTGTGGGAGCCCTACGTCTCGTTCGCGACGCTCAAGGACAAGGCCCGCGTGATCGCCCATGGTGAGGGCCTGACGCCGACCATTACCTTCATCGTCGCCTCCGACAACGCCATCGCCACCAAGCGCGCGGCGGTGCAGGACCTCGTGCAGCGGCTGAACAAGGCGCGGCTGTGGTCGCTGGATCACCTCGGCGAATATGCCAAGAGCACGGCCGAACTGACCAAGCTGCCGGAGGACGTGCTGCTCTCGGCCTACACCGCGCAGCGCACCAGCCCGATCGTGATCGACGAGAACGTCGTGAAGGAGGTGCAGGAAGCCTCCGACCGCTCGACGCGCTATGGCATCCTGCCGAAGAAGCTCGACGTGAACAAAGCCGTCGACCGCAGCTTCACCGCTGCGGCCGCGGGATCGAACTAGAGCGTTTTCAAGCGAAGTGGATACCGGTTCGCGTGAAGAAAACGCGTCAAAAGAAATCTAGAGCTTCGGTTCTGATGCCAATCAGAACCGAAGCTCTAGGCGGCGGCGGGATGCGCGGGCTCCGTCTCAAGGCCGGCCCGCTGCATCTCGCCGCGATCGTGCTCGCGCATTTTGCCTGCATGAGCCTGATCGTGTGGCTCTCGCTCTAGCCGCGCAAGATCACCAATAGCCGCGGTAGTAAGGCCGGTAATACGCCCGGGGCCGGTAGTAGCCATAGCGGTAGCCATAATAGGGACGGGGACGGTAGTAGGACCGATACCCATAACCGTAACCCGGGCCATAGGCGTAACCCGGGCCATAGCCGCCATAGTAAGCAGGCGCATAGCCGTAAGCCGGCCCCGGATATCCGTAGCCGCCGTAATACGGGCCGCCGCCGTAATAACCATAAGGCGCGCTGCTGGCGATGGCGCTGCCGATGATCGCGCCGGCAGCAAGGCCACCGATACCCCATCCAAAACCTCGGCCGCGCCAGTACACCTGCGTGACATCATCGCTGGCCGCGGCCTTCATGGTCGCGACATTGGTCGGCATTGGGCCCGCTGCGGCCTGCTCGATTTGGCCGGCCATGACCGCACCGGCCAGCGAACAGGCAATTGCCGTTTTCCAGATCCTCATCGTCTTACTCCCTGTCTGACGTTTCGCTTGGAAATGGATCGCAGCGCCATGATCGGTCATCCTTGCGCCAAGTCAAAGCCTCGAATTCGGCCTCGAGTTCAGCTTCGAATTTGCGTGCACCGCACAAGACGCATGTCTCCATTCTGATCAACCGGTACCGGATGGGGTTCGACGACCCCGCCGCGTATGACACCGGTACGACGGCGCCTGAGGCCCGATCGCCGCGGCAAAGCATTAAGCTTCCCGTGCGTTCGCAACCAACAACCGCCTTCCCGATTGACTATTCGTGCCATTATTATCGGTTCCAATGTGCGCGGCCGGGAGGCTTCTCGCGAAGCGCCAGAGTTGTGGGAGGATGACATGAGTGCCGCGAGACCCGAGCCGCTTGCCCGCCAGGCGCTGGCGTTCGTCCTGGCCGGCGGACGCGGCAGCCGGCTCCTGGAGCTGACCGACCGGCGCGCCAAGCCCGCAGTCTATTTCGGCGGAAAATCCCGCATCATCGATTTCGCGCTGTCGAACGCGGTGAACTCGGGCATCCGCCGCATCGCGGTTGCCACCCAGTACAAGGCGCACAGCCTGATCCGGCACCTTCAGATGGGCTGGAACTTCTTCCGTCCCGAGCGCAACGAGAGCTTCGACATCCTTCCGGCAAGCCAGCGCGTCTCCGAGAGCATGTGGTATGTCGGCACGGCCGATGCGGTCTACCAGAACATCGACATCATCGAATCCCACGCCTGCCGCTTCATCGTGGTTCTCGCCGGCGACCATATCTACAAAATGGATTACGAGGTGATGCTGCGCCAGCACGTCGACAGCGGCGCCGACGTCACCGTCGGCTGCCTGGAGATGCCGCGGGCGGAATCCTCGGGCTTCGGCATCATGCATATCGACGAGAACGGCTGGATCAAGTCGTTCCTGGAGAAACCGGCCGATCCGCCGCCGATGCCGGGCAAGCCGGACGTCTCGCTCGCCAGCATGGGCATCTACGTGTTCGACGCGAAATTCTTGTTCGAGGAGCTCAAGCGCGACGCCGAGGACCCGAACTCCAACCACGATTTCGGCAAGGACATCATCCCCTACCTCGTCAAGAACGGTCGCGCCATGGCGCACCAGTACTCGACCTCCTGCGTCCGCTCCGGCAGCGACCCCCGCGCCTATTGGCGCGATGTCGGCACGGTCGACGCCTATTGGGCCGCCAATATCGACCTCACCGACGTGGTGCCCGAGCTCGATTTGTTCGACAGCGCCTGGCCGATCTGGTCCTATTCGGAGATCACACCGCCGGCAAAATTCGTCCACGACGAGGAGAGCCGGCGCGGCCAGGCCGTGAGCTCGCTGGTCTCGGGCGGCTGCATCATTTCCGGCGCCTCGCTGCGGCGCTCACTGCTGTTCACAGGCGTGCGCGTCAACTCCTACGCCAATGTCGAGAACGCCGTGATCATGCCCTATGTCAATGTCGGCCGCGGCGCGCGCTTGAAGAACGTCGTGATCGACCGCGGTGTCGAGATTCCGGAAGGACTCGTCGTCGGCGAGGATCCCGAGTTGGACGCAAAGCGCTTCCGCACCACCGAGCAGGGCATTTCGCTCATCACCCAGCCGATGCTCGACAGGCTCAATACATGACGCCTGTTCGCGTCCTCGCGGTCGCCTCCGAAGTCTATCCCGTCATCAAGACCGGCGGCCTCGCGGATGTCGCGGGCGCGCTGCCGATCGCGCTGAAGGCACATGGCGTCGAGATGCGCACGCTGATGCCGGGCTATCCCGACGTGATGCGGATGCTCGGGGGAGCCGACGAAATCCGGCGCTGGCCGGATTATTTCGGCGGACCCGGACGCCTGCTCGCCGGCTCGCATGACGGCCTCGATCTGTTCGTGCTCGACGTGCCGCATCTCTACGCACGGCCTGGCAACCCCTACGTGACGGCCGAAGGCATCGACTGGCCGGACAATGGCGTGCGCTTCGCGGCGCTGTCGCGCATCGCCGCCGATATCGGCCACGGCCTCGTTCCGGCCTTCGTTCCCGACGTGGTGCACGCCCATGACTGGCAGGCGGGGCTCGCGCCGGCCTATCTGCACTATGACAACCGACCGCGGCCGGCTACCGTGATGACCATCCACAACATGGCCTATCAGGGCAAGTTCGCTCCTGAGCTGATCGGTTCGATTGGCCTGCCCTGGCACGCCTACGGCGTCAACGACCTCGAATATTTCGGCGGCATCAGTTTCTTGAAGGCGGGCCTGCAATTCGCTGATCGCGTCACCACGGTCTCGCCGACCTATGCGCAGGAGATCCAGAGCGACGAGGGCGGCATGGGGTTCGGCGGCCTGCTTCGCGCCCGCGCGAACGTGCTGAGCGGCATCCTCAACGGCATCGATATATCCGTTTGGAATCCTCAGATCGATCCGCACATCGCCTACCGCTTCGGCGCGGAGGACCTTACGTTCCGGGCCGCGAACAAGGCGGTACTTCAGCAACAGTTCAATCTGGATTCCTCGGACGAGGCGCCATTGCTCGGCGTCATCAGCCGCCTGTCCTGGCAGAAGGGGCTCGATCTCCTGCTCGAGGCCATTCCGACCATCTTGAGCGAAGGCATGCAGCTCGCGCTGCTCGGCAGCGGCGACCGCGATCTCCAGGAGCGCTATCAGGCCGCCGCACGCGCGAACCCGGGCCGGATCGGGGTCGTGATCGGCTATGACGAGATCATGGCGCATCTGATCCAGGCCGGCTCGGACGGACTCATCGTGCCGTCACGGTTCGAGCCGTGCGGCCTGACCCAGCTCTGCGCGCTGCGCTACGGCGCCGTGCCCATCGTCTCGCGCGTCGGCGGCCTCGAGGATACCATCGTCGATATCGGCGAGGCCGACGTGTCCGGCCGCGATGCCACCGGATTCAAGTTCGGCCCCGTCACCGCGGAAGCTCTCGCCGGCACGCTGCGCAAGGCCAACACCGCCTTTCATGACAAGCTGACCTGGCGGCGGCTGCAACTGAGCGGCCTTGCGACCGACGTGTCCTGGCGTAACCGCGCGGGCGACTATGCCGCGCTCTATCGCGATCTCTTGACATCGCGCCGCACGGCATGACACCGACGAATCCATGCTATAGAGCCGGCATGGACCCGTTCTTGATCAAGCTGCTCGGCTTTGCCGCCGCCACCTGCACCACCGTCGCCTACGCGCCGCAGTTCATCAAGGTGTGGAAGTCCCGCTCGGCCCGCGATATCTCGCTCGGCATGTTCCTGGTCATGGTGCTGGGCCTGGCACTCTGGCTCGTCTACGGCCTGCTCTCCGGCGACGCCCCGCTGGTCGCCGCCAACGCCGTCACCATGGTGCTCGCCGGCGGCATCTTGTTCATGAAGCTGAAGTACGGGTGAGATTCCACATCTTGCTTTGAGAACGGTTCCTGCGGCCATCCTTCGAGACGCCCGCTTAGGCGGGCTCCTCAGGACGAGGATGGAATGCGTGGCAGCAGTTTCAACGGGCACGGATGCCGATTAGCCTCATCCTGAGGAGACCGCGGAGCGGTCGTCTCGAAGGACGAGGCGGGCGCTAAGGCCTTGCCAAAAAGCCATATGCGATCGCCGTGCCGAACGCGAGAGAGGGAGAAGATCACCCGCCAAACACATAGGACGCCATCGCGACATTCGCGACCTCGTCGACGAAGACGCGATGGCCGACGTCGCTGCCGGCGGCACCGGCGGCCACCATCAGCGGCAGCAGATGATCTTCGCGCGGATGGGCCAGGCGCGCGCTCGGTGCGTTCTCCCAGTCAACCAGCATCGCGTTGCGGCGCGCCGCATCCTTGTGGCTGATCGCCTCATTCAGATAGGCCTCGAAATCATACGAGACCGGCTTCGACTCCGCCCGGCCGAACCCGCGCATGTTGTGATAAGTCAGCCCGCTGCCGACGATCAGAATGCCTTCATCGCGCAGCGAAGTGATCGCCTGCCCGACCTTGATGTGTTCGGCCGCATCATAGCTCGATCTCAGCGACAGCAGCACGATCGGCATGTCGGCGTTCGGATACATCAGGCCGAGCGGCACGAAGGTGCCGTGATCGAAACCCTGATTGGGATCCTCCCGGCAATCGAGGCCGGCCCGCGTGAGCAGCGCCTTCACTTTCCCGGCGAGCTCGGGCTGGCCCGGCGCCGGATATTTAAGGTGATAGGTGTGCTCGGGGAAGCCGTAATAGTCGTACACCATCGGCGGATGCGCTGAGGTGGACACGGTGAAGGCGTCGGCCTCCCAATGTCCGGTGATGACGAGCACTGCCTTCGGGCTTGCCGGCAATAGCTGCGGCAGCCGGCCGAACGCCTCGGCGGTCTTCGCATATTGCACCCGCCGGTCCTCCATGAACGGCCAGGGACCGCCGCCATGCGACAGGAAGAAGGTCGGAAATCGCACCATGGGCGAAAGCTCGTTTCGTTGGCAACATGCACGTGCGAGCTGCCCGGGCGATCGGTCGCGAGCATAGGCAAACCCGTATGGTTAGCAAGACGTTAACGATTTGCCGCCCAAAGTCACGGGCGTGGCCGAAGGAGTCGGCCAGAAGCCAGGGACGTGAGATGAAGAAGTTTGCGCTGGGGGACGTCGTCAACAGTGACAAGGGCCGCCGCGGCGTCGTCCGCGCCGCCTACAGATCGAAGGAAGGCCAGCAGTTCTACGCCATCGAGAAGGATGGCGCGATGGATTATCTGGAGGAAGACCGGCTGAGCCCGGCACCGCGCGTCGAGCTCGCGGCTTAAGTCCAACTCATCCTGCCCTAGCTAGCGCGCCAGCCGGTCGAGACGCTCCGACCAGGGGTCGTCTCCGCTCGCGATGCGATCGTTCGTGATCAGCAGCAGGCGATCGCTGCCTGCGGCCGCATCCCAATGCGGCAGGTCCGCACCGTTGGGATCGCCGCTCTTGGCGAAGTTGATCCAGTAGGCGCGCATGCGGTTTGCGACCTCGCGATCACCTCGGGAGAAGATGCCCGCACCGGGCACGCCTTCCACACCGAAGATGAACTGCAATTCCCGCCCGTGACCGCCCTCGGGGTTGGCGCGCCGTGCCTCCGGCACATAGGCGAAGCGATAGCGGAAGGTCGGCGCGCCGCTTGCGGCATGCAGGCGCGCCAGCAGTCTCACCGGCTCCGAGAAGACCTTGTCGGTGTAGAACCTTGCCGCGCGGTCCGAAGCTCTGGCGAGGTCGGGATAGAGCTCGCGCAGTTCATCGCCCGTGGTGCCCGACGATGCCAGCTCCTCCCTGATATCGAGCTCGCTGTCGAAACCTGTCTCGTCGTCGTTCGAGCCGATGATCAGGGGAATGCGGCTCTCACGTCCGGCGGCGAAGCCTGCGGCGACCTCCTCGCTCACCAGGCTTCCATCGATCATCGGCGCGAAGCTGCGCCGTGATTTTTCCAGCAGATGTTTTTCGGCGGCAAGCAGATCTCGCGGCCCGGCGGCGCGCAAATCAGCCTGTCGCCCAAGCGCCGCCACGAATTGCCGGCCCACAATCTCGGCCTCTTGCGCCGAGCGCAGGCGCGCGCGGCCAGGGACCGATTGCAGAATGGCTTTCTGAAAGAGCGCGCGCGATTGCGCAGACAGCATCAGGAGCGCGATCGAGGTCGCGCCTGCGCCGCTGCCAAACAAGGTGACGTTGTTCGGATCGCCGCCGAAGGCCGCGATGTTGTCGTGCACCCAATGCAAGGCGGCGATCTGGTCCATCAGGCCGTAATTGCCGGAGCCGCCTTCCGACAGCGCGGGATCAGCGAGCCAGCCGAGCGCGCCGAGGCGAAAATTCACGGTCACCACGATGAGGTCGGCCTGCGTCAGCCTGGCGCCGTCGAACAGCGGATCGTTCGAGGTGCCACGGACGAAAGCGCCGTCGTGGACGAACACGATCACCGGCAGCGGGCCGTCGACCCCGAAGGGACGGAACACGTTCAGCGTGAGGCAATCCTCGTTCGCGCCCGGCAGCGATGGCTGAAGGCACGGCGCGCCGTACTCGTAGGCAGTGCGCATCTCCGAACTCTCGGGCGTAGCCTGCGGCGGGCGCCAGCGCAGCGCGCCGATCGGCACCGCCGCATAGGCCAGCCCCTTGAACGACGCCACCTCGCCTTCGACGGCGCCAAGCATCTGTCCTTCGCGCGTCAACGCGAACGGAAACTGGCCGACCGGCTGGGCCACGGCCGAACCGCCGCAACACAGGACGACAGACGTCGCAAAAAGCGCGAACAGGGACCGCATCTTCGGAGCATCTCGATGCGCGGAAGGGTGCAGGCAGGTTATGTCCGTGGCCCACTGCGAGGCAAGCGTCGCGGCCGCGCCTAGCTCCCCTTGGCGATAAGCTCCGCCAGTGCGTGCCGTGCGATGATGCCGAGCTCACCGAGCGTGGAGTGGCCGGATTGCGCCGCCTCGATCAGGCGCTTGGCGATGAATCTGCGGCTGTCGTGATCGCCGCCATGCGGCAGTTGGCGGCACGTCTCCTCCAGGACGACGTCCATGTTCGCTTTGGTCCGTTCACTCAACTCTGTCATGACGCCCGGTCAGTACGCGTGGCTTGTAGCCGCAAGCATACACAGACGGATCGGGCATGATTAGCCCGGGCAATCACGGCCATTGTGCATCGCGATGCGTGCATTGAAGCAGCGTTCGCGCCGCCACGATCACGCCGCAAACGACCACCGAAGATTGCACTTGCTCTGATGACAAGCCGAGCCTGCAGCGCTAGCCTGCCGGCAAAACAAAACACGGGAGGAATGCCATGCCGGACGCAATGGTTGCCGCACGTGAATCCAATGCGGCGAATGGAACAGCCCAACAGGTCGACGTCGCCGTGGTCGGCGCCGGATTTGCCGGTCTCTATCTCCTCCATCGCCTGCGCAAGGCCGGCTTCACGGCCGTCGCGCTCGACGAGGCCGGCGATGTCGGGGGCACCTGGTACTGGAACCGATATCCCGGCGCGCGCTGCGATATCCAGACCATCGATTACAGCTACACCTTCGATCCGGACCTCGAGACGGCCTGGACCTGGTCGGAGAAATACGCGACCCAGCCCGAGATCCTGCGCTATCTCGGCTTCGTCGCCGACCGCTACGATCTCAGGCGCGACATCCGCTTCAAGACCAAGGTCACGGAAGCGAAATGGGACGAGGCGACCGAATGCTGGCAGCTCACCGCCGACAATGGCGCACCGGTCTCCTGCCGCCATTACATCATGGCCACCGGCTGCCTCTCGGCGCCAAAACCGCCGGAAATCGACGGCGTCAAGGATTTTGGCGGCGAGGTCTATTTCACCGGACGCTGGCCGCATGACGGCGTCGATCTCGCCGGCAAGCGCGTCGCGGTGATCGGTACGGGATCGTCGGCCATTCAATCGATCCCGCTGATCGCCGAGCAGGCCGCGCACCTGACCGTGTTCCAGCGCACGCCGAATTTCGCGCTGCCTGCACAAAACGGTCCCGCACCGTCCGATCGCGCGAGTCTCCTGCAAGGCGACCGCGCGGCCTATCGCGAGCAGGCGCGCCAGTCGATGGCCGGCGTGCCCTATCCGCAGCAGACCGCAGTGAGCTGGCAGCTCAGCGACGCCGAGCGGCGTGCGCGCTTCGAGGAAGCTTGGGGCAAGGGCGACCTCGTCTACATCCTCACACAGCTCTGGGCCGACCAGGCCGTCGATGTCGACGGCAACAAGCTGATCTGCGACCTCATCCGCGAAAAGATTTCTGCGGCCGTGAAGGATCCGGAGACGGCGGCAGCGCTGATGCCGCACGATCATCCTTTCGGCGCCAAGCGGCCCTGCCTCGATACCAACTACTATGCGACCTACAACCGGCCGAACGTCACGTTGGTCAATCTGCGCCAGGAGCCGATCAAGGCGATCGCCGCAAGCGGCATCACGACGGCCAAGCGCAGCGTCGACGTCGATGTCATCGTGTTCGCGACCGGCTTCGACGCCATGACCGGCGCGATCCGCGCCGTGCATCCGATCACCGGACGTGGCGGCAAGTCGCTCACCGATGTCTGGGCACACGGGCCGCAGACCTATCTCGGGCTCACCGTCGCAGGCTTCCCGAACTTCTTCATGATCACCGGCCCCGGCAGCCCGTCGGTGCTGTCGAACATGGCGGTGTCGATCGAGCAGCATGTCGACTGGGTCGTAGACCGGCTCAAAGCATTGCGCGACGCCGGCTTCGCCACGATCGAGCCGACCGAGACGGCGCAGGCCGGCTGGGGCCGGCACATGGCCGACTGCTCGATGGTGACGCTGCACCGGCTCGCCAACACCTGGTACACGGGCGCCAACGTGCCCGGCAAGGTGCAGGGCCTGATGCCCTATACCGGCGGCGTCGGCCCCTATCGCAGCATCTGCGACGAGGTTGTCAGCCGCGGCATGCTCGGCTTCAAGCTCACCGGCCCCAATGTCGCCGCGCAATGCAATGACGGCGAGGTGGTGCGCCTGCAGCCGGATGTGCGGCTGGTGCTGAACCTGCTGGCTACGCTCAACCTGCCGCCGATCGAGTCGATGGGCGCAATCGGGGCACGCGCCTTCGTCAACGAGTTCAACAAGGGCCGCCCGGCGGGGCGGCCGATCGGCGACGTCATCGACGGCAACCTGCCCGGCGCCGACGGCCCGCTGCCTTACCGCGTGTACCGCCCGGCAACGCCGGGGCCGCATCCGGTCGTGGTCTATTTCCACGGCGGCGGCTGGGTGCTCGGCGACGAGCAGTCGGACGATCCGTTCTGCCGCGACATGGTGCGGCGGACCGGCATGATGCTCGTCAGCGTCGGCTATCGTCATGCGCCCGAGCATCGTTTCCCGGCCGCAGCCGAAGACGGCTATACAGCGACGCGCTGGATCGCCGAGCACGCCGCCGAGCTCGGCGGCAAGCCGGGCCCGGTGCTGGTCGCAGGCTGGAGCGCCGGCGGCAACATCGCCGCCGTCACCTGTCAGCTTGCACGCGATCGCGGCGGCCCGGAGATCGCCGGCCAGCTCCTGATCTGCCCGGTCACCGACTGCACCTTCGACCGCCCCTCCTACAACGACAATGCGACCGGCTATTTCCTGACCCGCTCGCTGATGTACTGGTTCTGGGACCTCTATTGCTCGCCGGCCGACCGCACCGATCCGCGCATCTCGCCGCTCCGCGGCAAGGTCTCAGGGTTGCCGCCGGCCTTCGTCGTCACCTGCGAATTCGATCCCCTGCGCGACGAAGGCATCGCCTATGCCGAGGCGATGGCGGCCGCCGGGGTCCCGGTCGAGCAGCTGACAGCGCGCGGTCATTTCCACTCGTCCTTCGCCATGGTGGACGTGGTGATCACCGGGGTCTCCGGCCGGGTGCAGATGGCCGAGGCCTTGCGGCGCTTCGCCGGGCTTCCGCCCGAGGTTGGTCGCGGCGATGAGACCAGCGACCGTCACACCAGCCCGGGGCACAGGATCGCGGCGGCCGCGAGCTGACGACGAATAATTGGCCGGGAACTATTTCCCGGTCATCGCGTTAGATGCAGCGATGGGTGTAGGCCCCGGCACGCACGCTTGTGTGCTGGGGTTGTTTTTGCGTGAGGCGGGACGATGGGGGACGTGGCTGGGGATTCAAAGGTCGATTTTGGCATGCCTGCGGCGCTGCATAAATGGCCGTCGCTTGCGAACCAGCGGCGACCCGACAGAGATTCCTATCAGGTCAGCGAGGGTACGCTCGACGCCTGCATCTCGGCGTTCATGGAGAAGCCGGCGGCGACCAGGCATCTCTATGAGATCCGCACGACGGCGCAGCCGCCGCTGGTGACGGACATCCTCTCGCCCGAGCACGTCATAGAGCTATCGCGCTTGAGAGAATTTCTCTGATCCTCACAGAAGCATCAAGTCGGCGCAGGAACCTTCTTCCGGCTTTTTCCGTTAACGGTGATCGGAAGCGAAGGCGTGAGTGCCTCACATGCTTGAAGCCGGCGTTCCATCCCCGGTCGTGCCCTATGGCGCAGACCAGACCCTGTTCGTGGTGATCGACCGCCTCGACAAGGCGACCGAAATCCGTATCGAGCGAAGCGATCTAGACGCCACCATCGGCGAGCTCGTCGCCGGGTGCTTCAACGATCCCATCCAGGTCATCTCGTTCAACACGCTCGAGCACTGGATGAAAGACATCTCGACCGACGTCGCCGGTGAGATTCGGGCACGCTGCGACATCGATGGCGTGACGCTGCCCGACTATCTCAGCGACTTCGTCGAGAGCCACAGCTGAGCGCGCATTGCTTCGATTGCGCAGACGAGGAAACGAGGCGAATGCGTTCAGTGCATGGATGATGGGAATCAGACGCGCCGGTACTTGCCGGCGATGACCTCGATCTCGCGGCGGCGTTCGCCTGCGAAGGTCAGGAGCTTTTCAATCGTCAATGTATCCGTGATCCGTTTGGCGAGCCGCTCGGCGCGTGCGGCCTGATCTTCGAGATACTGGATCGTGTTCAAACGCCGCCCTCTAAAAACTCCGATTTGGAGTCCCGAATTGTTTGGGTATCCATCCTGCGCCAGAGGCGGCTAACAGCCGGTTAAGCACAGCGTCTCGGATCGATGACAACCGCGCTTTATTGCATCACGTCGAGCCGGACATTGGTGACACCCTTGTCGACCATGCCGAGCGCCTCGGCCGCGGAGGGAGAGATGTCGACCACGCGTCCGCGAACATAAGGCCCGCGATCGTTGACCCTGACGGTCACGAAGCGACCCGAGGAGACATCGGTGACGCGCAGCTTTGTGCCGAACGGCAGGCTCGGATGGGCCGCGGTCAATTCGTTCTTGTCGAACCTCTCGCCGCTCGCGGTCTCCGTATCCGAATAGAAGCTGGCAACGCCGTGCAAGACGCTTTGCTTTCCGTTGCCGTCGGGGACACGCGCCCGGCGGATCGGACGCGGATGCAGGGCCGCCACCCTGTGCGGGCGCTCGACGATGGCCTGCCTGCTGGTACCGGCCAGATCGGCCTTCTGACGGCCGACCGGCGATTGCGCACACGCCGCAAGCGACGCCGCACCGATGATGGCGAGCAGCAACCGGCATAAGCTTGCCAGCGAAATCCGGGCATTTTCGGCACGTGCAAAGCGAGACATGATGCGCCCTCCGAACGTCCCGGAGTTTCGGTGGGCAATGAGGGCAGAACCTTGTCGGAACAAAAGCGGGCCTGAGGCCGCAGCCGTTTCGCGCCAGCTGTGATGATTCCACCACAGTGGCTTGTCCTGAATCGAGACAGACTCGTGGGATCAGCCTGATACGGCGCGCCAGACGATCGGGCCCGTCTCCGGCTGAACCTCGCCAGGCTTGGTATCACCCTTCAGGAGCCGCGCGAGCTCGCGCCGATAGAGCCACTGCCAGCCTGTTTTAAGGCTGGCGAGAAAGTCGAGCTCCCGTTGTGTCAGTGTGCACATCCCGAACCTGATCCGGTTGCAAAGCCGCGCCGTCAGCCGACGAGGCCCCCCATCGGTCTGACATCGGCGCTCCCGGGGAAGATCGCATCGGCCAGCACCTTCTCCTCGACGCGCAGGTGATCCCTCAGCAGCCCCTTCAACACCGCGCGCAAATCCGTGGTCGGCTTGAGATCACGATCCTCGAAGAGTTGCGCCGGCTTCAGGCCGGGCCAGTCCGCGATCACGCGGCCGCCGGCGAGCGCGCCGCCGATAAGGAAGGCGACCGTGCCGGTGCCGTGATCCGTGCCCTGCGTACCGTTGATGCGCGCGGTTCGCCCGAACTCGGTGACAACGGCGACCACCGTCTCTCGCCAGGCCTCGCCCATGTTGCTCTCGATCGCGGCGAATGCGCCATCGAGCGCACTGAGCAGATTGTAGAGCTGGCCCGAGGCCGCGCCTTCGGCGATGTGCGTATCCCAGCCGACGAAGCCCATGGCGCCGACGCGCGGGCCGTCGGGCTTTGCGAGATAGCGCGCGGCGGTGCCGGCCGCTTCCGCGAAGTAGGCGCGCACACGCGCGATGCCGGGCGGCATCAATGTCGGATCGTCGGACATCGGATCGCCCGCGCCCAGTGCGCCGCCGAGCGAAGCGAGCTTCATGCGGGCCTGGAGCACGGTCGCAAGCTTCGGATCGGTGTGCTGGTAGAGATCGAGCAGGCGGTTCTGCGTGTCCTCGCTCGCCGGCAACAATTTCTGCGGCACCCATGTCATGACAGGTGCGGAACCGCGCACCACCAGCGGCGTCACCGAGCCGATGCCGAGTGCGCGGCTGCCGCGTGGATCGACACGCCCGCCGGATTCCAGCGCGAGCAGCGCGCGGTTGAGCCATCCCGAGCTGGTCATGCCGGGCTTGACGAGCCCGCTTTCCAGCACGTCCTGGCCGTCGAAATGCGAACGCTCGCGATAGGGCGTCGCGGTGGCGTGGACGATCGCAGCCTTGCCGCTCTTGTAGAGCCGATGCAGGTTCGGCATCGCCGGATTGAGCGCGAAGAAGGCATCGAGCGGCAGCGCCGGCGGCTTGCCATCCAGCACCAGCGCGCGATCGCCGCGCAAGGAAACCCAGTCGGGATCACCGACCGGCGCGACCACACCGAGACCATCGAGCGCACCGCGCAGCACGATGACCAGCAGGCGCGGATCGCGCCCTTCGGCACGCGCGATCCTGGGCATCTGGCTCCATGCAAACAGCGCACCGGAACCAACGAGAAGCTCGCGCCGCGTGGGCAGGTGATTGACGAAGCCCATACTCACCTCCTCTGAAAGTCCGCCGACATGAACAGCAGCGCCAGCGCCTGCTGCCGGCTCTCGGCACGCCCGACCGCCTGCTTCACCTCGGGTGCGATCTCGGACGCAAAGACATCCTCGATGATGATTTGCGGATCGGCCATGCCGGTGATGCGCTCGGCGAAATTGTTGGCGACGTCGAGCCGCCGGCCGACACCGTCGATCCAGCTCGCCTCGTCATCCGGATAGCCCTTCGGGGCCGACGGACGCCACAGCGCCTCGCCGAGCAGCTCCTGGCCGCCGGTGAAGCGGACGGGATCGACGGTCGTGATCCCAGTCGCGCGCACCATGCCAACGCCCCATTCGCTGGGACGCTTGAGTTTTGACGGCGGCCCGCGCCACGCCTCGTCCGACGACACCATCGCGATCGCGACCTGCTTGAGATCGCCCTCGGTGTCGCGAAAACTCTTCGCCATCTGCTCGATCAGCACCGGCGGCGGCTCGTCAGCCACGAAGTGTCGCGCCAGCTTGGTCGCGACATGGGTCGCTGTCGCCGGATGCGCGGCGAGATCGCGCAGCACCGCGCGGCCCTGCTCGGCATCCTCCTGCTCGTAGCGCTTGCCGAGCACGCTCTGCCCGCCGGGCTCGTGCAGCCGCGGATTGAAGGTGAATTCGCCGCCACGCTGGGGATCGAAGCCCGGCGGCACTAGCGTCCAGCCGGTCATGATATTGGCGAAGCTGATCACGTCGTCCTGGGTGTAGCCGGTGCGCACGCCGAGCGTATGCAGCTCCATGATCTCGCGCGCGATGTTCTCGTTGAGGCCGCGGCTGCGATTGATGCCTGCGATCGAATTCGCGCCCATCGATTCGAGATTGTCGAGATAGAACAGCATCGCCGGATGGCCTTCGACGGCCTGCAGGAGATCGACGAAGCGGCCGAGCGCGTTGGCGCGAACGGCTTCGCGCTCATAGGCGCCGGACATGCTCTGGATCTTGTTGGCCGAGATGCAGAAATGGTTGGACCAGAACCACACCAGCCGCTCGGCGAAGCCGATGTCGGCGACCAGCGCGGCTTCCGTGCGCAGCTTGGCTTCCTGCAAATACATCGGACGCCCGGGATCGGGAACGGCTTCGGCCGCCTGCTTGGCCGCCATCTCGGCGGCGTCCTTGTCCTGGCCCTGACCTTGCGGCTGCGTCTGGTCTTCCGACATCGCCGGCGCGGCCGCCATCTGCTGCTTCTTGGCCTGCTGCTGCGCCTGCTTGGCCCGCGCCGCGCGTCGCGCATTGGCGTCGGCAACAGTGCGGTAAGCCTTTGCGCTCGCGGGAAGGACGGCGGCGGCGGTCAGCGTGAGCGGCCGGTCGAGCTCGGCGATCAGCGCGCCGCGCGGGTCGGTGCCGACGGCGGCGATCGATCCCGGCCGCGGCCCCATGCCGAAGCGATGAAGCGCAAGCACAGAATCGGCCTTTGCAGAATTGCCCATGGCGAATGCCTACTTCTCTCGAAGCCTGCCAGCGAGGCTACGAACCGTAATGCTACAGATCGTAACACTTCGAGTATGATCCTGCAAGGGGAGATTGAGGCGTCGCGTCCGGATGTCGCGAGCCGCCCATCCGACGTGACGGATGGGCAGCCGCAACGATCCTAGAAGTTGGGCCCGAGCGCGATCTTGGTGATCGTGCCGTTCCTGACACCGATCCGCCATTCCGCCGAGCCGTTGGCGAACTGGGCGATGTAGATGTCGCTATCGAGCGCGGTGACGCCGCGGAACGAGACCGCACGTAGCGCGCCAAGCTTCGCCAGGATCGCCTGGTCGAACGGAAGCTGCTGGCGCGTGACGTCGGCGACCTCCGACGTCATGTGCTCGTAGTCCGGCTGTCCCTTGCCGACGCCCTCGATGTAGCGGCGCAGCATCTCCTCGCCATTGGCGATCGGAACGGCGCGGCGCGCGGCGCGTCCCGGCTTTGCGCCGATGTTCGAAGCCTCGACATTGTGGAAGCGCGTCTGCCGGCCCGGCATCAGGACCTCGAGGCACCGCCCCGACTTGTCGGCGATCACCCAGGGATTGTTCACGGTGGTCGTGGCAGCCCAGCTCATGTTGGGCCTGACCACGCTTTGCGTCTTGCGATTGCCGTCGGCATCGAGATTGAAGACGCGGATGTCGTCGCCTATCTCGTTGTAGACCATGATCCGGATCGGCGAGGTGCCGGCACGGCCGCGCACATTCGCCTCCTCCGCACAGGAGACGATGCCGCCGAGCTCGTCATTGCCATCGGCCCGGAAGATGACGTCGCCGGCCTTGCCGTCGGGCTCGAGCAGCAGGCGGAATTCCGCTGTGCCGTTCTCGAACTTGGCGCCATAGATGTCGTAGCCGCCGGGGCCGACGCCGCGAAAGAAGATCGACTCCAACCCGCCGAGCGCAACGAACGTCGCGTGCGTCTCATCGAGCTGACGGTGGATCTTGGCGGCCAGCGGCGCACTCATCCGGTCGTAGTTCGGCGTGCCGCTGCGCAGGTCCTCGATCCCGCGCAGGATCATTTCCTTGCCGCCGGCGACCGGAACCTGCTCGCGGAAACGGTCCGGCACTTCCGCGATACGACGCGCGAAGTCGGCCTCGATCGCCTGCGCCAGCGCCGCATCGATCCGCGGCGCGAGACGGGCGCCGAAGACTGCGTTCTGGACCAGCACGCGCGAGACCTTGGCTTGGTCGTCGCGCAGGAAAATCAGGAGATTGTCGCCATGGATCGAGAAGACGTCGGCACCCTCAGTGAGGAGCGCCGCCCGGCCCTGCACGGTTTCCTGCACCTGGAGCCGATCTCCGTCGCGGCGCACGGTGAGCACGCGGTTCGGCGCGACCCTGTACCAGCCGACATATTGATCGAGTGATCCGGAATCGGTGGCCGCCGCCGTCGGCATCTCGGCAACGCGAACCGCGCGGATGTCGCGGCCGTTCATGCGCAGCATCAGTTCGGCCGAACGACGCTCCGCATCGAGCGGGAACGTGATCTCGCCGGACGAGGCGGGGTAGGACGCGCTGCCGTCACTGCCCACCGTCAGGCGCAATTTGCGCTGCCCGGTGAGCTGGCCGTAAAGCTCGTCACCTTCGCGGAAGATCGCGAAGACCGAGGCCGGGCCCACGGCGTAGAAATTGACGAAGGGACGGTAGTGCCGGGCCGGCACCTCGCCGAGATCAGCGACGGCGGACGCAGGGGCCGGCGTGCGATAGGCGATCATGCCGGCGGACACGATCACCACCGGAACGATCGCACCCGCGATCCACAGCCGCTTGCGCCAGCCGACCGCGACGGGCAGCGCGGCGGCCGCGATGATGCGTTCGACACGCGCGCGCACGGTCGAGGCCCGCGCCATCGCCAGCTCCACGGTGCGCGGTTTCACGCTGCTGGCAAATTCAAGCAGGATCTCCGCGTAGGACAGCCGGTCGTCGATGACTTCGATCGCCTGCGCGTCGCTGATGATCTCGGCGAGCTCGGCAAGATGCGCAAGCTGCCACCACGAGAACGGGCTGAACCAGAACACCGCGCGGTTGAGCGCCGCGAGCAGCAGAACGTAGAAATCGCGGTTGGCGACATGGGCGCCTTCATGCGCGAGCACCGCGAGGCGCTTCTTCGCGTCCCAGCCGGCGAATTGCGGCGGCACCAGAATGGTCGAGCCGAACGTGACGGGGCCGCCGATGTCGCGGCTGACGCGCACGTCGGCGTCGATCATCTGCGGGCCCTTCATCGGCTTGGCCGCGCGCGCCAGGCGCCAGGTCAGGCCGAGGCCGATCGCAAGCCGCAGCAGCAAGAGACCGGCGACGCCGGCATAGACCACCGTGGCCACCAGCCACCAGTCGATCGAGACGATGCTTTTCACTGGCGGAGCGACGATTGCGCCGGGCGCGATCGGCAGCGCAGGCTGCGACGTCTCCAGCATCGAGATATCGGCCGGCCACAATTCATCCGATACCGGCACCGACAAGGGCAGCCGGTCGATGGTGAGCGTCGGCCAATGCATCACGAATGGCATCGCGAGCGAGGCCAAGAGCACGACGACCCACGCCGTCATGTGAACGTGTGGATTGCGCACGCGAAACAGGTTGAGACCGAACCAGACGACGCCTCCCAGCACAAAGGAGCGCAGCGCCGCCTCAGCCAGAGTTGCGATCATTCTTTCTTCACTCCCCTCGCCTTCTTCGCCTTGGCCACCTGGTCGGCCAGCGTGCGCAATTGCTGCTGGTCGAGCATCGCATTGTCCACCATGCCGACGAGGACCTCCTCGATCGAGCCGTTGCAGAACCAGTCGACGATGCGCTGCACCGCCTTGGCCGCAACCCGCGAGCGCTCTTCCACGGCGTGGTAGACGTAGGTGCGCCCGTCCACGGTGTGGTTAGCATAGCCTTTTTCTTCGAGCCGGCGCAGCACCGTGCGCACGGTGGATTCCTTCAGACGCCGCGACAGCCGCTCCCGCACGACCTCTGCCGTGACGGGACCATGGGCCCAAACCAATTGCATGACCTCGTGCTCGAGGTCGCCCAGTTCGGGCAAACGATCGTCCATGGTGGCTACCTGACGGCTTGAGTTTTCTTGTAACGCTACAGATCGTCGCATATACGGCCGCGCCGCGCAACGGCGTTTCCACCTGAAATGGTATCGCCGCGCTGACCTAACGGGGGCGCGTTGCGACGCGCGAGGGCGGTGCGCTCCCTCTCCCGCTTGCAAGCGGGAGAGGTGACCGAGCCAGCCGCCAGATCGAGTCAACCAAAAGTCATCAGGCTTTAGTACTTCGGCTCGTACATCTGGGACTGGACCAGGCCTTTCACGTCGTTGGGCGCAGGCCCGTCCGCGAGCCCGCGCTGATAGGCGACGTCGGCGACGGCGGCGGCGATGAGGACCGAGACCTCGCGGATGCGCGGCAGGGCCGGGTAGAGGCTGCCCTGCGCAAGATCGTCCTTGCCGACGCAATCGGCGAGCGTATGGGCGGCCGCCATGAACATCTCGTCCGTCACCAGCCGCGAGCGGCTGGCGATGACGCCGAGGCCGACGCCCGGGAAGATGTAGGAGTTGTTGTCCTGGCGCGGCACGAAGGTGCGGCCGTTGAGCCTGACCGGATCATACGGGCTGCCGCAGGCGAACAACGCGCGGCCCTCGGTGTAGCGGTAGGCATCCTCCGCCGAACATTCGGCCTTCGAGGTCGGGTTGGAGAGCGCGAACACGATCGGCTGCTCATTGAGCTCGGCCATCGCCTTGAGCACGTCGGGCGTGAAGGCGCCGCCGACCGCGGCGACGCCGATGATCGCCGTCGGCTTCAGCGTCCTGATCGCGGTGAGGAAGTCGGCGATCGGCGCCTGGTCGGTATGGGCATAACGGAGCTTGTGACCGGACAGGCCATCCCGGCCGCTCACGACGAGGCCACGGGAATCCACCAGCCAGTTGCGGCGGAGCGCTTCCGCCTCGGAAGCACCCGCCGCCATCATGGCGGAGACCACGAGGTCGGCGATGCCGGTCGCGGCCTCGCCTGCGCCAAGGAACAGGATGCGCTGGTCCTTCAGCTTGCCGCCGTTGACGCGCAAGGCCGAGAACAGGCCGGCGAGCGCGACGGCAGCCGTACCCTGGATGTCGTCGTTGAAGACGCAGGTCTCGTCCCGATATTTGTGCAGCAGCTTGAACGCCGAATGATTGGCGAAATCCTCGAACTGGATCAGCACGCCCGGGAACGTTTTTCGCGCGGCCACCATGAACTCGTCGACGAAGCTGTCATAGGCCTCGCCGGTGAGCCGGCGTTCGCGCAGGCCGAGATAATAGGGGTCGTTGAGCAGCTCTTCATTGTTGGTGCCGACGTCGAGCACGACAGGCAGGCAATGCTCGGGATGCACGCCGGCGCAGGCCGAATACAGCGAGAGCTTGCCGACCGGAATCCCCATGCCGTTGGCGCCGAGATCGCCGAGGCCGAGGATGCGCTCGCCGTCGGTCACGACGATGAGTTTTGCGGGGTTGGGCCAGTTCTTCAGAACGTCGGCGATCTGGCCGCGATCGCGCGAGGAGATGAACATGCCGCGCGGGCGCTGGAAGATCAGGCCGTATTTCTGGCAGGCGAGCCCGACCGTCGGCGTGTAGATAATCGGCTGGATCTCGTCGATATTGTCGACGATGACGCGGAAGAACAGCGCCTCGTTGCGGTCATGCAGGGCATTCAGCGCGACGAATTTTTCAAGATCGGTCGGCAGCATGCGCAGATTGACGAGCACACGCTCGACCTGGGTCTCCATCGTCAGCACGCAAGGCGGAAGCAGGCCGCGCAGGCCGAGCGCATCGCGCTCCGCTTCCGTGAAGGCGGTACCCTTGTTGAGCAGGGGATCGCGCAGCAGCGCCATGCCGTGCGCAGAATCGGATGATGTCGAATGGGCGCTGACCCGAGCAGGTCTATTCACGAATTCCCCCAGGGAGTTTCTTATTGAACGGCGAACATTGTCGGCCAGTGCTCACCTGAGATCAAGGACGTAGAAACTGCGGCAAGGATTGTGATCCCGCACCGCAGCGAGATTTTCGTGACAGACCGGCCGTTGTGCGCGCGAAAAGGTTAACGCCGCAAAGCTGGTCGTTCTCCTCATGGTGAGGAGCGCGTCTTCGCGCGTCTCCAGACGATGCTTTGCATCGCCGGGCGAACCATGCAAGCCATGCTCTCGCCCGCGGCGCATCCTTCGAGACGCCCGCTCCGCGGGCTCCTCAGAGGGTGTGATCTATTCGACGGCTCATCGAGCACTATAGCCGAAAGCCGTCGCAGTGTGATTCTCTGGCGATGGCGGATTCGCAGGAGACCACGATGGCAAGCGATGAATTGTTCGGAGCAC
>NZ_JARWCR020000049.1:0-66892 GCF_029846695.2 Bradyrhizobium nivariense
GTACGAAAACAGGCCGCCCTGGTCCTTAAACCTGCCGCGCATGATCGCCTCTGCCGATTCGAGATGGATAAAGTGAATCATCAAGCCCCCTCCGTGGCGAGGGGGTTCTTCAGCAGACTGCTAAAGCATGATCCGGAAAAGTGCGAAGCGGTTTTCCGAAAAGATCATGCTCAAACAACAACCTAAAGCGCGATGATAATTCATCCTGATCTCATCGCGCTTTAATGGTGAGCTGAGTATCCAACTCCGCATCGACCACGGGAGTCAGATAGACTTTCATTTTGGCGAACGGCGTGCCTTGCCCTTCACCCGGATTGCGCCGGACGATGCTTCGCATCGCCGGGGCAATCCGACCTCTCGCCGCAGAAGGGCGGGGAGAGGTTAGCGCCTCACACCGCAATGATATGATCGTCGATCTCGTCGATCCTGTTGACACCGCACAGGCCCATGGTGGTGAGCAGCTCCTTCTGGATGATGTCGATCGCCTTGGCGACGCCGGCCTGGCCACCGGCGCCCAGGCCATAGGCGTAGGCGCGGCCGATCATGCAGGACTTTGCGCCGAGCGCGAGCGCGCGCATCACGTCCTGGCCGGAGCGGATGCCGCCGTCGAACATGATCTCCATGTTGTCACCGACCGCGTCGGCGATCTCGGGCAGGACCTCAATCGATGATGGCGCGCCGTCGAGCTGACGGCCGCCATGGTTGGAGACCACGATCGCCTGCGCGCCGGTTTTCGCAGCGAGCTCGGCGTCCTCGACGTCGAGAATGCCCTTCAGGATCAGCTTGCCCGGCCAGATGCTGCGGATCCACTCGATGTCCTTCCAGTTCAGCGAGGTGTCGAACTGCGAGTTGATCCAGGTCGACAGCGACGTGATGTCGTCGCTGACCTTCAGATGACCGGCAAGATTGCCGAAGGTGCGGCGCTTGCCCTGGAGCACGCCCGACACCCAGGCCGGCTTGGTGGCAAAATCGATCAGCTTCGACAGCGACCATTCCGGCGGAACCGTCATGCCGTTCTTGATGTCCTGGTGGCGCTGTCCGATGACCTGAAGATCGACGGTCAGCACCAGCGCGGAGCATTTCGCCGCGATCGCGCGCTCGATCAGCGCCTTGATGAAGCCGCGGTCCTTCATCACGTAGAGCTGGAACCAGAACGGCTTCTCGACATTGGCCGCGATGTCCTCGATCGAGCAGATCGACATCGTCGACTGCGTGAACGGGATACCGGCGGCTTGCGCGGCGCGGCAGGCATGGATTTCGCCGTCGCCATGCTGCATGCCGAGCAGGCCCACAGGCGCGAGTATCAGCGGCATGGTCGAGGGCTCGCCGAGGATCGTGGTCGCGGTGTCGCGTTTGGAGACGTCGACCAGGATGCGCTGGCGGAACTTGATCGCCTGCATGTCGTCGCGGTTGGCGCGCAGCGTTTCCTCGGCGTAGGAGCCGCGGTCGCAATAGTCGAAGAACGCCTTCGGCACGCGGCGTTGATGCAGTGTGCGAAGATCGTCGATACAGGTGATGTGCTTCATGAACGTTTCCCCGGCCCGTCTTGCATCGGAAGGCTTGCATCGGAAGGCTTGCATCGGAAGGCTTGCATCGGAAGATCGAGGGGTCATCTACCATGGTTGGATGCACAGCCAAATCGTTTGAGAGGAGGGCGCCATGACCAAGCCGCGCGCCGGACCGACGCCGGAAGAGATCAAGGAGAAGCGTGATCTCGAGGAAGCGCTGGAAGAAGGTCTCGAAGAGACCTTTCCGGGCTCCGATCCTGTCAACGTCATCCAGCCGGCGCCGAGCCGGGGGGACGGCCATGTGAAGCGCTCTGGCTAGCGGCGGGTTCCTCGCTATTCCGGCACGTCCACAGGAAATATAATGCTAACAAGACGTTATCGGCGCCGAGCCGCGGCCGGTTCCGTAATGATTTATCATATTTTTTGAAGCCAAATTAGCCGCGATGGCTTTATAACACCTCAGCAAATCAGGGATGCGGGGCCCGTTCGGGCACCGGAGGTTGTATTGGGCATCCTTGGTTGTTGCGTGGGGGACGATATGAGCCGCAAATATTTCGGGACGGACGGGATCCGGGGCCGCGCCAACGGACTGATCACGCCGGAGCTCGCGCTCAAGGTCGGCCAGGCCGCAGGCCTTGCGTTTCAGCGCGGTGACCACCGCCACCGGGTCGTGATCGGCAAGGACACCCGCCTGTCCGGCTACATGATCGAATACGCGATGGTCGCGGGCTTCACCTCGGTCGGCATGGACGTGCTGCTGGTCGGCCCGATGCCGACGCCGGCGGTTGCGATGCTGACCAAGTCGATGCGCGCCGATCTCGGCGTGATGATCTCCGCCTCGCACAATCTGTTCGAGGACAACGGCATCAAGCTGTTCGGCCCGCAGGGCTTCAAGCTCTCCGACGACGTCGAGAAGCAGATCGAGCAGCTGCTCGACGAGCCCATCGACAAGCGGCTCGCACAGAGCGCCAGTCTCGGCCGTGCCCGCCGTATCGACGGCGTGCATGATCGCTACATCGAATTCGCCAAGCGCACGCTGCCGCGCGATCTGTCGCTCGACGGCCTGCGCGTCGTGGTCGATTGCGCCAATGGCGCCGCCTACAAGGTGGTGCCGGAAGCGCTGTGGGAGCTGGGAGCCGACGTGATTCCGATCGGCGTCGAGCCCGATGGCTTCAACATCAACAAGGAATGCGGCTCCACCTCGCCGGAAGCCTTGTCGAAGAAGGTTCGCGAGATGCGCGCCGACATCGGCATCGCACTCGACGGTGATGCCGATCGCGTCATCCTGGTCGACGAGCGCGGCCACATCGTCGACGGCGACCAGCTGCTCGCGGTGATCGCGCAGAGCTGGAAGGAAGACGGGCGGCTGTCGCGCCCCGGCATCGTCGCCACCGTGATGTCGAACCTCGGGCTCGAACGCTTCCTCAACGCGCAGGGGCTCGATCTCGTGCGCACGCCGGTCGGCGACCGCTATGTGCTCGAGCAGATGCTGAACGGCGGCTACAATCTCGGCGGCGAGCAATCCGGCCACATCATCCTGTCCGACTACGCCACCACCGGCGACGGCTTCGTTGCCGCATTGCAGGTGTTGGCGGTGGTGCAGAAGCTGCGCCGGCCGGTGTCGGAAGTCTGCCACCGCTTCGATCCGCTGCCGCAGATCCTGAAGAACGTCCGTCACAAGGGCGGCAAGCCGCTCGACGATTCCGACGTCAAATCGGCGATCTCCGACGGCGAGAAGCGGCTCAACGGCCACGGCCGCCTGCTGATCCGCTCCTCCGGCACCGAGCCGGTGATCCGCGTCATGGGCGAGGGCGAGGACCGCAGCCTGATCGAGGACGTCGTCGATACCATCGTCTCGGCGCTCGGGCAGGCAGCGGCCTGAGCTTGCAGCCATCCTTCGAGACGCCCGCCTTTGGCGGGCCCTCAGGATGAGGTCTTGCTTCGCGGCGAAATCTTGAACCCTCATGGTGAGGAGCCCGCCAAAGGCAGGCGTCTCGAACCATGCAGGCCGCGCCGCTCGCAGCAAAAGCGACACTCGCGCATCCCAGCTATCGACGATTGGCGGTGGTTAGGCCGTCGCTTGCATCGTAATTAGCGGATCGCGGCAATCTGCCGCGCCTGCCGGGATGTACCATTGAACAAGCCAGTCGTCGTCTCCGAGGAAACGCTAACCGAGCCCGTCGTCGTCAACGACGTCGCGCCCGCCACCGCAGCCGCAGGGCCGGCCTATGTGGTGCTTGCCGGCATCAGCTTCTCGCACTTCCTCAACGACACCATGCAGTCGCTGATCGCTTCCGTGTATCCGATCCTGAAGGACACTTACGCGCTCGACTTCGCGCAGATCGGCATGATCACGCTGGCGTTCCAGTTCACGGCCTCGCTGCTCCAGCCGGTGGTCGGCCACTACACCGACAAGAAGGCGCAGCCCTATTCGCTGGCGATCGGCATGGCCTCGACCTTCTTCGGTCTCCTGCTGCTCAGCGCCGCCCACCAATATCTCGTCATCCTCGTCGCCGCCGCGCTGGTCGGTCTCGGCTCGGCGGTGTTTCACCCGGAGTCGGCGCGCATTGCGCGGCTCGCCTCCGGCGGCCGCTACGGTTTTGCGCAATCGGTGTTCCAGCTCGGCGGCAGTTTTGGCACCTCGATGGGGCCGGTATTGGCCGCGCTGATCGTGGTTCCGTTCGGGCAGGGCAGCATCGCCTGGTTTTCCTCGATCGCGTTCCTCGCGATCCTCATCCTCTGGCGCATCGGCCGCTGGTACGAACCGCAGATCAAGGCGAAGAAGACGGTTGCGATCGAGGCCCATCCCGACGCGCCGGGCTCACGTCGCGTCGTCGTTGCACTCCTCGTGCTGGTCGCGCTGCTGTTCTCGAAGCAGCTCTACGTATCGAGCCTGTCGAGCTACTACATCTTCTATCTGATCGACCGCTTTGGCGTGTCGACGCAGGCGGCGCAGATGTATCTCTTCATTTTCCTCGCGGCGAACGCGGTCGGCGCTTTTCTCGGCGGTCCCTTGGGCGATCGCTTCGGCCGCAAGATCGTGATCTGGATCTCGATCCTCGGCGCGCTGCCGTTCACGCTGGCGCTGCCCTATGCCGGGCTCTATGCGAGCGCGGTGCTCTCGGTGATCATCGGCCTGATCATCTCCTCGACGACGTCGTCGATCATCGTGTTCGCGCAGGAGCTGGTGCCGCATCGCTTCGGCATGATCTCCGGCGTGTTCTTCGGTGTCGCCTTCGGTATCGGCGGCCTGGGCGCCGCCGTGCTCGGCAAGCTCGCCGACCACACCTCGATCGAATTCGTCTACCAGGTCTGCGCCTATCTGCCGGCGATCGGCCTGCTTGCGGTGTTCCTGCCCAAGCTGCCGCGGCACATCCGTTAACGCATCCTCTCTTGCCGCAACGCGGCTTCATACATCGTTAGGAAATGCGGCGAAGGTGTCGCATTTGGCGCTGCATTTTTGCAACGCTCGCGCGGTGCGCGCGTGTACAGTTAGAAAAAATCAACCTTAAAAATTAGGGTTAAGTGGCGCTTAAACATTTGGTGCCATCGTCCGGGCCGTGAGTTTCCAGAACGTGGGGCGCCGTATTTGCCTCACCGGCCAAAAGGACGAAGCCAATGCGTAGCGTTAAGTCTCTCCTTGCCGCGGGTGCGGCAACCCTGATCTCGTCGATGGCATTCGCCGCCGATATGCCGATCGCGGCGCCCCCTCCGATGTACGCCCCGCCGGCCCCGCCCGCCGACTTCGGCGGCTGGTATCTGCGCGGTGACGTCGGCATGACCAACCAGAGCGCCAAGCGGATCGACGCCGCCCTGCCGGCTGGGTACACGAAGTCGACGGAGGGACTGGGCTTCGACTCGTCGCCGCTGTTCGACCTCGGCGTCGGCTATCGCTTCAACAACTGGTTTCGTGCGGACGTGATCGGCCAGTACCGCGGCAAAGCCAATCTGCACGGCAGCGACAACGTCGTTGGACCTGGCTTCGTCGGCGTCAACAATTACGCCGGCAGCAAGTCCGAGTGGGTCGTGATGGCCAACGCCTACGTCGACCTCGGCACCTGGTGGTGCATCACTCCGTTCATCGGTGCCGGTGTCGGCGGCTCCTACAACAAGATCAGCGGCTTCCGCGACGACGGCGTGTCATACAGCCCGTTGCTGAACAACAGCGTCGCCTACTTCGCCGACAACGGGAAGTGGAATTTGGCCTGGGCAGCTCATGCCGGTCTTGCCTACAAGGTCAATCCCGGGTTCACCGTCGAACTGGCCTACAGCTACATGAACCTCGGCGATGCGGCGCCCGGCAACTTCCGCTTGTTCGACAACAGCGGCTCTGGCCCGACGTCGATCAAGATCAAGGAGCTCACCTCGCACGACGTCAAGCTCGGCGTGCGCTGGGATCTCAACAGCCCGCCGGCCTACATGCCGCCGCCGCTCGTCACCAAGGGCTGATCGTCAGCCTCATCGGTTAAACTCTCTTAACGGCGCGGGATCATCCCGCGCCGTTTTGCTTTGAGTATTTTTCATGGCGTGCGGCGATGAAAGCCTCCGGCGCAACCATTGGTTAAGGTTAACGAGCCATGATCACGGGCGAAAGTTCGAGTTCGATGGAGCGTTGCGATGCGTGGGCTTTGGTTGGCGGCGGCGATGTTGGGGACGGTGTCTGCCGCGCACGCGGCCGACATGCCGGATCTGCCAATCCTGCGCGGCGGCTTCACCGACGGCCTGTCGAAGACCAGCCACAACTGGGACGGCTTTTACGTCGGCGGCGATGCCGGCTACACCTCCAATGCGACCGATTTTACCCAGAGCGTGGTCGGCCTGACCAATTTCATCTTTCGCGACAGCGTGCTTCAGCAGCCGACCTCGACGTGGTCGCTCATGAACAAGACCACCACGCAGAGCACCAATTTCGGCGCCTTCGTCGGCCGCAACTGGCAATGGTACGATGCCGTTCTCGGTCTCGAGGGCACCTACAGCTACTTCAACAACCTCTCCACGCAGACGAGCGGCTCCAACTCGCTGCTGATCGTCAACCCGCCCGGCGACACTCCGCCTGCAGGCGTCACCGACAATTATGGTGTGACGCTGACCGGCACAGCCGCGGCGAAGGTCAAGGACATGATCTCGCTCCGCGGTCGCGTGGGTTGGGACGGCGGCGATTTCATGCCTTATGCCTTCATGGGTGCTGCCGTCGGCCGAATGGATGTCTCGCGCACGGTGACGAGCACCGTGACCCTGCGCCAGGATATTACGACGACGGACGCCTTCGGCAACACAACCACCACGATCGGCGCGACGCACCCCGTTCCGGCGCAATCCCAGACGCAGACCCAGCACCGGACCAACAACTTCGTTGTCGGCTGGACCGCGGGTCTCGGACTGGAATATTGCCTGTGGCAAGGGCTGTTCGCGCGCGTTGAATATGAATATGTGAGATTTTCTCCCGTCATGAACACGTCGGTGACGCTGAACAACGCGCGCGTCGGGCTCGGCTACAAGTTCTGACGCGACCTCGATCCGCCGCGGTTGACAGCTTCCTTCCGTCCTGATGCTCTGTCGCTGGACGCGCGGGGGGCAGCGATGCGGATCTACGGCGATACCAATTCCGGAAATTGTCTGAAGGTGAAGTGGGTCTGCGACAAGCTCGCGGTGCCATACCGATGGATCGAGATCGACACCCGCAAGGGCGAGACGCGCACGCCGCAATTCCTCGAGATGAATGCTGCCGGCCAGGTGCCCACCGTCGCCTTCGACGATGGTCGCACGCTGGCGCAGTCCAATGCCATCATCCGCTATCTCGCTCGCGACAGTGCGCTCGTTCCGGGCGATGCCTTCACTGCCGCCAAGATGGACGAATGGCTGTTCTGGGAACAATACAGCCACGAGCCCTATATCGCGGTGTGCCGCTTCCAGCTCGTCTATCTCGGCAAGGATGCCTCCGAGCTCGATCCTGAAAAGGTCAAGCGCGGCTATGCGGCGCTCGACCGCATGGAGCAGCATCTCGCCGGCAGCCGCTTCCTCGCCGGCGATGTGGTTTCGCTCGCCGACGTCTCGCTGCTCGCCTATACCCGCGTTGCGCATGAAGGCGGCTTCGATCTCGGCCGCTTTGCTGCCGTCCGCCGCTGGATCGCCGAAGCCGAGGCCTTTCTCGGCCTTCCCAAGGCGCGTTGAGGCGCGTTGAGGCGCGCTGAGGCAGGAGTAACGCAATGAGCGCCGTATCCGTCTCCATTCGTCCCGCGCGCCGCGAGGATGTTGCTGCGATCGTGGCGATGCTCGCCGACGATCGTCTCGGGAGCGCACGCGAGCGCGTGGAAGATCCGTTGCCTGCGTCCTATTACGAGGCATTCTCGCGGGTCGAGCGCGATCAAAATCTCCAGCTCGTGGTTGCCGAGAGCGAGGGCAGGGTGGTCGGCTGCCTGCAACTCGCGATCCTGCCTGGTCTGAGTTCGCAAGGCGGTATGCGCGGTCTGCTCGAAGACGTCCGCGTTGCTTCCGATCGCCGTAGCCGCGGCATCGGCGAGCAATTGGTGCAATGGGCGGTGACGGAAGCGAAAGCGCGCGGCTGCAATCTGGTCGAACTGCTGACGCATGCGAGCCGAACAGATGCGCAGCGCTTCTACAAGCGGCTCGGATTTGCATCGAGCCACGTCGGCATGACTGTCCGTTTTTGAGGCAGCGCGCCGCGAGCGTTGCGCGATCAGCGAAATCGGATCGCGCGTTGGTTCGTATTAAGAGCTGATAAACTACCCAGCCGTCGTTCACGTGGACCCAGGAACGAACGGTGCTACGCGAGCGTCTGAAACCGGGCTCGGTCGGTTCGGGGATTTCGATGAAAAGCTATTCGATGATCAAGGTCGGCAACGACTACGTTGTGCAGGCCAATGACAAATGCATCTTGAAAGTCGGCAGCCGCCGCCGTGCCGCGCAATTGATCAGCGATGCCACGGACTTGCTGAACGCGCTTGCCGTGGTCGAAGCCCCTGATATCGCACCGGAGGCGCCATCACTCGCGCGTGAGGCCCCGGAACTTCCTTGACGACTCTTCCCGTTTCCCGTATCAGCCGCGGCGGGACACCTCCCCCCAACGGGAGGCTTACTATCTGGAAGGGTAGATTATGATTGTAGCGAAGCCCGTTTCGCGGCCCAACGTGCCGCATTTCTCCTCCGGTCCCTGCGCCAAGCGCCCCGGCTGGAACGCCCAAAATCTCAAGGACGCAGCGCTCGGCCGTTCGCATCGCGCGAAGGTCGGCAAGACCAAGCTCAAGCTCGCGATCGATTTGACGCGCGAAGTGCTTGAAGTGCCCGCCGATTATCGCATCGGCATCGTGCCGGCGTCCGATACCGGCGCGGTCGAAATGGCGTTGTGGTCGCTGCTCGGGGCAAAGCCCGTCACCACGCTCGCCTGGGAATCCTTCGGCGAGGGCTGGGTCAGCGACATCGTCAAGGAATTGAAGCTCAAGGACGTCACCAAGCTCAACGCGGCTTACGGTGAAATCCCCGACCTCTCCAAGGTCGATCAGAACAGCGACGTCGTCTTCACCTGGAACGGCACCACCTCCGGCGTGCGCGTCCCGAATGCCGACTGGATCAGCGCGACCCGCGAAGGCCTGACCATCTGCGACGCCACCTCGGCCGCGTTCGCGCAAGCCCTCGACTGGACCAAGCTCGACGTCGTCACCTTCTCCTGGCAGAAGGCGCTCGGCGGCGAGGCCGCGCACGGCATGCTGGTCCTGTCGCCCCGCGCTGTCGAACGGCTCGAGACCTACAAGCCGGCCTGGCCGTTGCCGAAGATTTTCCGCATGACCAAGGGCGGCAAGATCAACGAAGGCATCTTCGTCGGCGAGACCATCAACACGCCGTCGATGCTCTGCGTCGAGGATTATCTCGACGCGCTGAACTGGGCCAAGTCGATCGGCGGCCTGAAGGCGCTGATCGCGCGCGCCGACGCCAACACCAAGGTGCTCGCCGACTGGAAGGCGAAGACGCCCTGGATCGACTTCCTCGCCAAGGACGCCGCGATCCGCTCCAACACCTCGGTGTGCCTGAAGTTCACCGATCCCGCGCTCACCTCGCTCTCCGAGGACGCGCAGGCCGAGTTCAGCAAGAAGCTGGTCGCGCTGGTCGAGAAGGAAGGCGCCGGCTACGACTTCGCCTATTACCGCGACGCGCCCGCAGGCCTGCGCATCTGGTGCGGCGCGACCGTCGAGGCCAGGGATGTCGAGCTGCTGACCCAGTGGATCGACTGGGCCTTCGCCGAGACCAAGGCCGCGCTCGCCAAGGCGGCGTAAGTTTCTTTCTTAACCTCTCCCCGTTCTTACGGGGAGAGGTCGGATTGCGCAGCAATCCGGGTGAGGGGCTCTCTCCGCTACCTTCGCCCGTGGCTGCCCCTCACCCCGACCCTCTCCCCGTAAGAACGGGGAGAGGGAGAAGTGACCAGAGACTTCACCACATCAGCCCAGTGGCCCGCCCTTGTTGCGGGGCGAAGGAAACATCCCCATGACCAAGCCCAAAGTTCTCATTTCCGACGCGCTCTCTCCCGCCGCCGTTCAGATCTTCAAGGACCGCGGCGTCGAGGTCGACTTCCAGCCCAACCTCGGCAAGGACAAGGACAAGCTCGCCGAGATCATCGGCAATTACGACGGCCTTGCGATTCGCTCGGCGACCAAGGCGACCGCGAAGATCCTCGAGAAGGCGACCAACCTCAAGGTGATCGGCCGCGCCGGCATCGGCGTTGACAATGTCGAGATTCCCGCCGCCACGGCCAAGGGCATCATCGTGATGAACACGCCGTTCGGCAATTCAATCACGACCGCCGAGCACGCCATCACCCTGATGCTGGCGCTGGCACGCGAGATTCCGCAGGCGGACGCTTCGACCCAGGCCGGCAAGTGGGAGAAGAACCGCTTCATGGGCGTCGAGATCACCGGCAAGGTGCTCGGCGTCGTCGGCTGCGGCAACATCGGCTCGATCGTCGCCGACCGCGCGCTCGGCTTGCGCATGAAGGTCGTCGCGTTCGATCCGTTCCTGTCGCCGGAGCGCGCCAAGGACATCGGCGTCGAGAAAGTCGAGCTCGATGACCTCTTGAAGCGTGCTGACTTCATCACGCTGCACACCCCGCTCACCGAGAAGACCAGGAACATCATCGACGCAGCCGCGATCGCCAAGATGAAGAAGGGCGTGCGCCTGATCAACTGCGCCCGCGGCGGCCTGGTCGACGAGCAGGCAGTGGTCGACGCTTTGAACTCCAAGCACATCGCGGGCGCCGCCTTCGACGTCTTCGTCGAGGAGCCCGCCAATGCGAACGTGCTGTTCGGCCATCCCAACGTGATCTGCACGCCGCATCTCGGCGCCTCCACCACCGAAGCGCAGGAGAACGTCGCGCTCCAGGTCGCCGAGCAGATGTCGGACTATCTGCTGACCGGGGCGATCTCGAACGCCGTCAACTTCCCCTCGATCACCGCGGAAGAGGCGCCGAAGCTGAAGCCGTTCATCGCGCTCGCCGAGAAGCTCGGCTCGTTTGCCGGCCAGCTCACCGAGACCGGCATCCTCAAGGTCGAGATCACCTATGAAGGCCACGTCGCCGAGATGAAGATCAAGGCGATCACCTCTGCGGTATTGTCGGGCCTGCTGCGGCCGATGCTGGGCGAGGTCAACGTCGTGTCCGCGCCCGTCGTCGCCAAGGAGCGCGGCATGGTGGTCGACGAGATCGTTCGCGCCGCCCAGAGCGACTATGAGAGCCTGATCACCGTGACGGTCGCGACCGAACGCCAGGAGCGCTCGGTCTCCGGCACCGTCTACCACGACGGCAAGCCGCGCCTCGTCGATATCAAGGGCATCCGCGTCGACGCCGAGTTCGGCAAGTCGATGATCTACGTCACCAACGAGGACAAGCCGGGCTTCATCGGCAAGTTCGCAGGGCTTCTCGGCGACGCCAAGATCAACATCGCGACCTTCCATCTCGGCCGTGTCGAGCAGGGCGGCGATGCCATCGCACTGGTCGAAGTCGACGGCGCGGTTCCAGCCGACCTGCTCGCCAAGGTGCAGGCCCTGCCGCAGGTCAAGCAGGTCAAGGCGCTGACGTTCTGACACGCCGACATATTCCGACCAGCGGAACAACGCCGCCCTCTCGCGAGGGCGGCGTTTTGTTTGCCCCCGCGCGGCGCCATATTTTCCCCGCCGCCTGCAAACTTTGTGTACCAATGGCGCCGAGAATACCTCGACCGACGCTCCGTTCAAAATCGTTCGAAAAGGGAGAAAACAATGCGTGAAGCCGTCATCGTTTCCTATGCGCGCACGGGCCTCGCAAAATCCGGCCGCGGCGGGTTCAACGTCACGCCGCCGATGTCGCTCGCGGCCCACGCCATTCACCACGCGGTCGACCGCGCCGGCGTCGAGAAGGACTATGTCGAGGATTGCTATCTCGGCAATTGCGCCCATGGCGCGCCGAACATCGGCCGCCAGGCCGCGCTGCTCGCCGGCCTGCCGACGACCACCGCCGGCGTCTCGGTGAACCGCTTCTGCTCCTCGGGCCTGCAGACCATCGCGATGGCCGCCAACTCGATCCGCTCCGACGGCGCCGATTGCATTGTCGCCGGCGGCGTCGAGAGCATCTCGATCCCGGGCGGCGGCTCGCCGAAGGAATCGATCGACCCGGAACTGCTCAAGGTCGCCCCAGATATCTTCATGGCGATGATCGACACCGCCGACATCGTCGCCGAGCGCTACAAGCTTAGCCGCGAATACCAGGACGAGTTCTCGCTGGAATCGCAGCGCCGCATGGCGGCGTCCCAGCAGGCGGGCAAGTACAAGGACGAGATCGTCCCGATGAAGACGAAGATGAAGGTCGTCGACAAGCAGACCAAAGCGGAATCGATCGTCGATTACGTCGTCGATCGCGACGAGTGCAATCGCCCCGAGACCACGCTGGAAGGCCTCGCCAAGCTCGAGCCGGTGAAGGGCCCCGGCAAGTCCGTCACCGCGGGCAATGCCAGCCAGCTCTCCGACGGCGCTGCTGCCGTGGTGCTGATGGAAGCCAAGGACGCCGAGAAGCGCGGCCTGAAGCCGCTCGGCCGCTTTGTCGCCTGGGCGACCGCCGGCTGCGAGCCCGACGAGATGGGCATCGGCCCGGTTTTCGCGATCCCGAAGCTGCTCAAGCGCACCGGCCTGAAGATCGACGACATCGATCTCTGGGAGCTCAACGAGGCCTTCGCCAGCCAGTGCCTCTATTCGCGCGACAAGCTCGGCATCGATCCCGCCAAGTACAACGTCAACGGCGGCTCGATCGCGATCGGCCATCCCTTCGGCATGACCGGCGCGCGTCTCACCGGCCACCTGCTCCAGGAAGGCGCCCGCCGCAAGGCCAAGTGGGGTGTCGTGACGATGTGCATCGGCGGCGGCCAGGGCGGCGCCGGCTTGTTCGAGATCTACAGCTGAGATCAAGCGACATGAATGCGAAAGGCACGGCGCCGCAAGCGCCGTGCCTTTTTCATTGCGCGTCGATTGTCACGAAACTATATTGCTTGTGTCGGAAAAGGCAGACTTGGTCTGGTAAGCCCAAGTCCTTTCGGTAACGAAAGCTCTGGTCTTTGGCCTTGTGCACGAGATCCCCACGACGAACATCGGACGCCGCCCAGGCGCCCCATCGTTCGTCCGTGTGATTCTCGAAGCTTTGGGAACGCTCCGGTCGAACATCGACCACAGGAGCGTCTCATGCAAACTCAATCATCGAATCTGCAATCCTCGATTCCATACGACGTCGTCATTGCCGGTGCCGGCCCCGTTGGCCTGTTTCTCGCGTGCGAGTTGCGATGCGCTGGTCTCCAGGTCCTGCTGCTGGAGCAATCTCAAGACCCGCATTCAGCCCTGAAGCGACTCCCGTTCGGCCTGCGCGGCCTTTCGATCCCCACACGCGAGGCGTTTCACCGGCGTGGCTTGCTGGAGGATATCGTGGCCGCGCAGCACCTTGCCCCAGGCGCTATCAAGACCGCTGCCCATTGGATGCAGCAGACGCGACGGCCCGCAGGTCATTTCGCCGGCATCCAATTCTATCAGGACAACATTGATGACGCGAAGTGGTCCTGGCGTCTGCCAACGCCGGCCGATGCCGGCATCGCGGTCGATATGGAAACTCTTGAATCCGTTCTGGCCGCGCGCGCATGCCGCTTGGGCGTGGAGATCAGGCGCGGCTTCGCCGTCGATGCTGTTGCCGCTTCGGACCAAGACGTGATGGTGCAGGCGGCCGGCGAGACCTTCCGCGGACGCTGGCTTGTCGGTTGCGACGGCGGTCGCAGCACGGTGCGCAAGATCAGCGGCTTCGACTTCGTCGGCACCGACCCCGAATTCACAGGCTATTCCGCCGAAGTCGAGCTGGCCGATCCGGACAAGCTTCGCCGGGGCCGCAACTACACGTCGACAGGCATGTATACCTATACGCAGCCCGGAACGATCGCGATGGTCGATTTCGACGCTGGCGCTTTCCACCGGACCGAGCCGATCACACGCGAGCAGGTGCAGAAGGTCTTGCGTGGTGTCTCCTGCACGGACGTCACCATAACGGCCCTTCGGCTTGCCGCGACCTGGACGGATCGGGCCCATCAGGCAACGACATATCGCAAGGGACGCGTGCTCCTGGCCGGCGACGCCGCCCACATCCACTCGCCGCTCGGCGGCCAAGGCCTCAATCTCGGTCTCGGCGATGCGATGAACCTGGGCTGGAAGCTGACTGCTGCGATCCGCGGAGATGCACACGCCGATCTCCTCGACACCTATTCGCGCGAGCGACATCCAGTCGGCGCGCAGGTCCTCGACTGGTCCCGCGCGCAGGTGGCGATCATGCGGCCGACGCCGAGCACGCGCGCGCTTCAGGCCATCATGCGCGATCTGATCGAGACCCGGGACGGTGCGACCTATTTCGCCGAGCGCGTGCGCGGCGTTTCGCTCCGCTACGATCTCAGCGGCAGCCATCCGCTTGTGGGCCGCAGTGTTCCCGATTTCGAGTTGCTGGACGGAACGACGGTCGGAGAACGCCTCAGGACGGCGAGAGGGATATTGCTGGACTTCGACGCTCGCGCACCGCTTCAAGCGCTTGCAAGCCGCTGGAGTGGCCGGATCGATTATGTCGCGGGTGACGCCAGGGATCGGCTGGGCGTGGACGCCGTGCTGGTGCGCCCCGATGGCTTCGTCGCCTGGGCCAGTGACGACGCACGCGACTATGAAGACGCCGCTCAGGTTGCGTCGCGATGGTTCGGCGAACCCGCACGGCGCGAATAGCGTCGTGTCATGTGATGAAGCCGTCGTTGTGCACGCTGCCGTGCATACGCGCGAGCATCGTGACGAAGCACACGTATTAATACGTGCCCGCAAATTAACGGAAGCTTTTACGCATTGGCGCTTGATGAGCAGCATCAATCACAACCGGCTTCGCGATCAAGATGCGGCTCCTCTCCCTTCGTCTCACGCACAAGATCACTGCGATCGGTGTCATCGGCGTCTTCGGTGTCGTCCTGATCGGCGGCATTCATCTCTATGGCGAGCGGGCGATGGGCGTCTATCGCGACGCGGCCGAGGATGCACGCACCGTCTTCGAGCTGAACAGCGCGATCGCAGTCGAGCTGCTCGAGGCGCGGCGCGCCGAGAAGGACTTCCTCCTGCGCAGTGATGCCGCCAAGGCCCAGCGCCAGGGCGAAATCGGTAGGCAAGTGGCACTCGATATCGAGAAGCTTCGCGGCAGGATTGCAGCCCTCGGCAAGCCGGAGCTGGTCGCGAGGATCGACGCGATGAACGCATCGCTCAAAACCTATCAGGCGCGTTTCGCCGCGGTGGTCGAGGAAAGGCAGCGGCTCGGCCTCGACGAGAAGTCCGGTCTTGAAGGGCGTCTGCGCGCCTCCGTCCACGACATCGAGGCAAGAGTCGACCAGCTCAATGACGCGCCGCTCAAGGTCGTGATGCTCATGATGCGCCGGCACGAGAAGGACTTCATGCTGCGCCGTGACGCCAGATACGGCGATGACATGAAGAAGTGGGCGGTGGAATTCGTGGCGGGCGTTGACGGCGCTGCCATTTCCGACAACGCGAAGGCCGAGCTGCGCCAGAAGCTCGCGGACTACCAGCGCGATTTCACCGGTTGGATGGAGACCGCGCTGAAGCTGGCGGCTGAGCTGAAGTCGATGTCGGAAGCCTTCTCGTCGGTCGAGCCCGTCATCGAGCAGGTGTCGAGGTCGGTCGACCAGATTCGCGTCGAGGCCGACCGGTTGAACGAGGTCGAGCGCGCCAGCATCCAGTTCTGGATTGCTGTTGCGATCGCGCTGATCGCGTCCGGCGTGCTCGGCCTCGGTGCCTTCATCGGGCGCTCGGTCTCGAAACCGCTCGGCGCGATGCGGGCGGCGATGATCGAGCTGGCCAAGGGCAATTTCGCGATCGTCCTTCCGGGGCTCGGCCGTCCCGACGAGATCGGCGAGATCGCGCTAGCCGTCGAGACGTTCAAGATCAATGCGGAGCAGAAGGCGCGCGAGGAGGCGGAAGAGAAGATCAGGCAGGACAAGCTCGCCGCCGAGCGCCGCCGCGCCGACATGATCAGGATGGCCGACGATTTCGAAGGCGCAATCGGCGAGATCGTCGAGACCGTGTCGTCGGCCGCGACCGAGCTGGAGGCTTCGGCAACGTCGCTGACGACGACCGCCGGCCGGTCGAGCGAGCTTGCCACTTTGGTCGAAGCTGCGTCGGAAGAGGCCGCCACGAACGTGCAGTCGGTGGCCTCCGCAGCCGAAGAGTTGACGGCGTCCGTCAACGAGATCAGCCGCCAGGTGCAGGCTTCCGCGCGCATGGCCGGCGAGGCCGTCAATCAGGCCGGGCAGACCAACGACCGCGTCAGCGAATTGTCGAAAGCGGCTGCGCGCATCGGCGACGTGGTCGAGCTCATCAACGCCATCGCGGGCCAGACCAATCTGCTGGCGCTGAACGCGACCATCGAGGCCGCCCGCGCGGGCGAGGCCGGGCGCGGATTCGCCGTGGTGGCCTCCGAGGTCAAGGCGCTGGCCGAGCAGACCGCGAAGGCGACCGGCGATATCGGTCAGCAGATTTCGAGCATCCAGGTTGCCACCCAGGACTCGGTCGGCGCGATCAAGACCATCGGCGCCACGATCGAACGCCTGTCCGAAATCTCGTCCACCATCGCGGCCGCGGTGGAAGAGCAGGGCGCCGCGACCAGCGAGATCTCGCGCAACGTCCAGAACGCGGCGGCCGGCACCACCCAGGTGAGCGCCAACATCAGCAGCGTGCGCCAGGGCGCGACCGAGACCGGTTCGGCCTCCTCGCAGGTGCTCTCCGCGGCGCAATCGCTGTCGAACGACAGCAGCCGCCTCAAGCTCGAGGTCAGCAAGTTCCTGGACACGGTGCGCGCGGCGTGATCGCGCGCGGCTCGCGACAGCAAGACGTATCCTGGACTAGGCAGCCGAAATATTCTTCACGGTCGTCTCGGCTTGCTCGGCGAGCCAGTTCACGAACAATTCGACACTGCGGTCGCCGATCAGATCGGCTGGCCACTGCGCAACCTGAATTTTCGTGCACTCGACCGTGGGGTAATTGGCGAGTGCGGACATGAGGCGTCCAGACGAAACCGCATCTGCGACCAGAAGTGAGCGCCCAAGTGTCACGCCGGCCCCCTCGGCCGCAGCTGACATGCACATTCCCATGTCGTCCAGCGTCAGGCTGCCGGCGGCGGCGCCCGATTTCGGCAATCCCAGGCGTCTGAACCAAGAGGGCCAGCCCCAGTCGCCGGTCGCGTTGTCGCCTTTGTGGATGAGCGGCAGGGCCAGCAGGCCGTCGGGGTCCGCCACGGGACGCCGCCGGGGCAACAGGTGCGGCGCGCAGACGGGAAAAATCCGTTCCCAAAACAGCGGCAATTGAGTCGACGTCCGCCGTGCGTCTTCGCTCGCGTTCCAGACAATTCGCACGTCGAGCGGCCGCCTTGAGCTGTCCCCTGTCTCCAGCGGTTTGAGATCAACGTTGATCGACGGATATCGCGCCGTAAAGTCTGGCAGGCGGCGGACGAGCCACCATGTTGCCAACGCCGAGCTCGCGCCCACACGCAGCGTCGTTCGGTTCGAGCGCCGCCGAACCTGAGCATCCAGTGCACCAAGCGCGTCGAGTGCTGCCGCAAGCTCTTGCCTAAGCTGCGCGCCGGCGGGTGTTATCCCGATCCCTGGATTCTGACGCTGCAACAATTCGACCCCGAAATGGTCCTCCAGCTTTCGGATCTGATGGCTGACCGCACTCTGTGTGACGCCCAGCTCCGCCGCGGCGCGTGTGAATGAACCATGGCGGGTGACAGCGTCGAACGCGACGAGGGGTGCGAAGGGTGGCAAGCGGCGTGGCATCTCGATCTCCTCAAGCCATGATACAGATTCATGAGCTTTTGAGGAACCATCATTCGACCAGAGCCTGTGGCCCGGCCATCCATGCACCATGGAGGCCGAAACGATCATGCTCGATAAACCCCAGCAGAACGACGATGAAACGCAGAGCGCCAGTTGGCCTGCCGACGATGGTCGTCGCGGCAATCGCATGTCGCTGGAAACGGCGACGCTGCTTGCGGCCTGCTTGAGCGGCTCTCTGTTTCAAGTCGACCTGACGGCTCTGGCGGCGGCCTTACCCGACATTGGCCGCGACCTCGGTGCCGCTTCGGCACGAGCGGCCTGGGCCATCGACGTCTACAGCCTTGCTTTGATCTTCTGTTTGCCGATTGCAGGTAGCCTTGCCGACAGATACGGACGCGTTCAAATGTTCACTTGGGGTGCGGGGCTGTTTGGCCTGGCCTCTCTGCTGTGTGCGTGCGCGAGCACGTTCGACGCTCTGCTGACATTCCGCACATTGCAAGGGGTCGCCGGTGCCTGCATCACCAGCACCTCGTCTGCGCTCCTTGCCGGTGCCTACGAGGGGCCTCGGCGCGCGCGGGCGTTTGGACTTTGGGGCACGATCGTC
Organism: Bradyrhizobium nivariense; assembly: GCF_029846695.2. Lineage (NCBI taxonomy): Bacteria > Pseudomonadati > Pseudomonadota > Alphaproteobacteria > Hyphomicrobiales > Nitrobacteraceae > Bradyrhizobium > Bradyrhizobium nivariense. Next base: position 18,486 of record NZ_JARWCR020000049.1, read on the forward strand.
GGTGCCTCGATGGTTGCTGGCCCGCCGCTCGGATCGCTCCTGGCCGATACGATCGGGTGGCGCTGGATTTTTTGGATCAACTTGCCGCTTTGTGCAGTCTTGGTCGTTCTGGTGCTGTGCAGAATTGGCAACGGGCTCGACCAGCAGCGTTCGAGCGCCAAGGTGGATTGGCTCGGTGCCAGCCTGCTTGCGATCACGTCGGCGGTGCTCGCGTTTATGTTGCTGGAAGCGCCCGCGCTCGGCGGCATCGCGTCGGCGACGTTCCTGACGGGACTCGCCGCTTCGGGGATTGTGTTGCTTTTGTTCGTTTGGGTGGAACACCGGCACCCCAACCCGGCGTTCGATCTCAAGCTGTTCGGATCTCGGCAGTTCATCGCGATGTGCCTCGTCCCGATCGCGGGATCGACCGGATTCTGGTCGCTGCTCGTCTACGTGCCGCAATTGGCGCGCGGACCATTGGGTCTCAGCCTGCTCGAGGCGGGTTGGCTCCTGGTCGCGCTCACATTGCCGATGATGGTGTTGCCGCGCTATGGAGCGGCTTTGACGACCCGCATCCCGTCACGGTCGTTCTTCTGTGGCGGTCTCGCGCTTATCGGCATGGCTGACCTGGTGCTTGGCGCGATCTCTGGCGCTCGTGCGGGGCCGGGCACGCTGGCCGTGACCGTCATTGCGTTGCTGGTCAGCGGATCAGGCTGTGCCGTGATCAACGCTCAGATCACCGCCGTCGCCGTGTCGGCGGTTCCAGGCGATCGTGCGGCGACCGCATCAGCCATCTGCGTCACGATGCGCCAAATCGGTTTCAGCTTCGGGATCGCGCTTCTGGGCGCGGCCCTGCAGCTCAGCCCGACTGGCGACTATCTCGCCGCCTTCATCGTTGCAGGCGCATCGACCCTCGCCCTGACCGCCATCGTCTATTGGCTCATGGACGGGAAACGGGCGGCGTAGCGGCGCGCGCCCTGCCTTTTTGTTTGATGGCTAGATCGGGGCGTGTACCCATGAAGTTCCGGGGTACCTGATGCCTGCATTGCCGGCGACGGCGAAGCGGTCATTGCCTGACTTCGCATCTGGGCCAGAAGCTGCCTTACGTTTTTTGGATCACTGGTTTTGCGGGATGAAACGGCTGAAGGTAGGTAGTCTAAGACAAAGCTTGATGATGAGAGGAAGCGCGAGGACCGGGATGACGCACGCAGCGACATAGCCCTCCGCGACAGATGGTAGACCGAAGCTGGCAGCTGCCCAGACGAGCGTGACGTTACGGTTTCCGCTCACGAGACCGATGGTTCCGGCGGTTTGCCACCCCAGTCTCGCGAACGTCACGGTAGCGAGTACGCACAGGCCAAAATTCAAGACGATTGCCGCGGCGAGCATCACGTCGAAACGCAGAGCGTTGCTGGTCCATTGTGCCCGTATGCCTTGTGAGGTGGCAAGCCCGACGATGACCAGCCCGATAACGGCGATTCCGGTGGCGGCGCTTTGATCGGGCAGAACGGGAATCAGATGACGATGAAACCTTATGGCCAGAAAGGCCACGAAGCCTGCTGCGCCGATGATGCTGAAGAGCCGGATCGCCAGCCCGCCCATGTCGAACGCAATTCCAAGTCCGAGAACCGTGGCAAAACACGGAATCGAGATCGGCGTGAGCATGGTCAGCGCGATGGAAACGAGTAGCGCGAGACGTGGTCGCAAACCGAGCATTCCCGCAATCGCGGCGGCGCTTCCGACCGGCGGCGCCAGAAGCGAGAGCAGAACGCCGGCCCGCAGCGCAGGATCAAGCGGAACAAGGGACAGCAGAAGCGCAGCAGCCAAAGGAGCGCCAGGCCGACCCAGGCAAGCACCAGCCCCAACAGCGGCAGGCGAATGCTGGCTTCCGAGGGAGCGAGACCGGCAGTCAGAAATGAGCCCAGTGTCAGAAGAAATGCCGAAAAAGGCAAAAGATCGTAGCCGAGGTGAGCGAAGGGAGTGATCACCAGCCCCGCGCAAAGCGAGATCACCAAAAGCATCGGTCCTTGTCCGCCAAGCGTGGACAATATCCGGCCAACGTACATATCGGCTCCTCATTTGCAGCGCATCGACAAGATGCTTGTTCGGATTGCGGCCATAGCGGCCGCGAAGCTCAGAAGAGTCCGGCGCTTAAATCCAGCCCATAGGTCCGCGACAGCACGAACACAAAGGCGCACGCTGCGCATAACAAGAGGGCGTGTCTCGCCACGTCGGCGCTGGTGATCGAGAGCACCGTGCGGGAAATCGCGCACATGACTGCCGTCATATCGTCTCCTGACCTTTCAAATCCAAAGAACTGGCCGCGTCAGCTGCGCGAGATCGGTCAATGCGACCTCCTGCTTGATGGCTGTTGTGATGTTGGCGTGCGATCAGTCGCGTCCGAAAAGAAGCGGTGCGACTGGTGCCGATTGCGAGGCGGCCTTGAGTGTCGGGTGTGCAAAGGAAGTCAACGCCGCGTCGAATCCGGCGAGGACCACGAACAGGCTGACGACGACGATGATGAGGTGATGCGCGCGCATGTCGGCTCGGCGGATGAAATTGCTCTGCGTCGATCAACCAACCGGCATCTCGTCGCGAATACGATCTGAACCCACCGTCGTCAGCACGGCCGCTATTCGATCGTCATTTCGGCGTTAATATTGTGCGCAAAATTGGCAATTCGTGTAGGGTGTATACCTGCAGGCACGTGTGCTGGGCGCCTCGTTGATGACATAGGCGTCAACGAGGAGGGCTGGGGCGAGTGGCTGGCCGGCGAACGCGAGCGGTTATCGGAGTTGGCTGTTGGCGCGATGGTGGCGCTCGGCGAGCATGAACTGTCCGAGGGGCGTGTCGGCCAGGCCCTTCTCGCCGGCCAGCGTGCCAATGCGCTCAATAGCATGCGCGAGGATGCGCACCGCCTGATCATGCGTGCGTTGTCCACGGCTGGCCGCAACGCCGAAGCACTCAAATATTATCAGGCCGTCGTTACCCTGCTGAAGCAAGAGCTTGGCACCGCGCCCGATGTGGCAACCAACTCGCTGGCTTCGGAACTGCGCAAGGTCCAGGAGCAGAAGATCTCTCTGGCGGCAGCGGAGATCGCGGCAGAACTTCCGCGTCAAGCGGAGCGCATGATCGGCAACGACAAGCCCACCGTGGCGGTGCTTCCGTTCCGGAACATGGGCGGCGATTCCGAACAGGAATACTTCGCGGACGGCGTCACTGCAGACATCATCACCGCTCTATCGCGCTTTCGCGAGCTGGTGGTGATTGCAGCCGGGTCGAGCTTTGCCCTTCGGGATAAGGGAATGACGAGCCAGCAGATTGCCCGGCAGCTCGGGGTCCACTACGTCCTGAGCGGCCATATACGCAAAGCGGGTAGCCGCATGCGCGTGTCGGCCGAGCTGACTCATGTCGGCAGCGAAGCTCAAGTCTGGTCCAATCGCTATGACCGCTCCCTCGTCGACATCTTCGACCTGCAGGATGACGTCAGCTGCGGCGTTGCTGCAGTCGTCGATCCCGTCGTTCGTAGCGCCGAGATCGAGCGCGCACGCCGCAAACCGCCAACTGATCTTTCGGCCTATGATCTATATTTGCGTGGCCTTCACCATTTATGGGGCGGCACCCGTGAAGGCGTCATCAAGGCCATCGACCTGCTTCGGCAGTCTCTGAACCTCGATCAGGAACGAACGGCGACGCTGGCGGCGCTAGCCTGGGGACTCGTCATGGCTCCGCCGCTCGGCGCCGGCCCGTCTCCGGATGCCACGGCCGAGGCGCTCGGTCTGGCGCGCCGCGCCGTCGAGCAGGATGGCGGGGACGCTTTCGCCCACGCGGTATATGGCTTCACGCTCTTTGGGCCGGCCGGCGACAACGATCAGGGGCGTATTCACGCCAGCGAAGCCGCAAGGCTCAATCCGAGTTCGGCCTTCGCATGGGGTGTGCTCGGAATGATCGACAGCATGGGCGGCGATTATGCGAACGCCGTCGTATGCCTGCATCGGTCTCTCGTCCTTAGTCCCGACGACAGGATGCTGCATCTGTGGATGACAGGATTGACCGCGTCCTACTTTGCCCTCGGGCAGTACGAGGAGGGTATTGCCTGGGCACGCAAGTCGGTTCGGCACAATCCGAGCAATGGCACCGGCCATCGTATGTTGGCGGCCAGTCTGGTCGGTGCCGGCCGCGTGGAAGAAGCCCGCGAGGTCACTCGGATTCGCGATGCAGCACAAAAAACCACGATCCGCGATCTGCGCGCCATGCGCTTTTTCGAGCAACACGAGGCGCTTGAACGCTATCTTTCCGCCCCGCAGGTAGCCGGCGTGGCCGACTGAGCCTCAAGCGCCGAGTGCAACGAGAAGCGTGCGAACGCTCATGAAGACCAGGATGAGCGAGCCGACGGTCCAGAGAATAGCGCGAATGTCGTGAATTTGCCCGGTAAGATAGGCAAGAAAATGCAGCAGGCGTGAGGCAACGTAGCCGTAGAGCAGCCATTGCGCGAGAAGCAGCGACGGTTGTGTGAGAATATAAAGAAAGCCCGCGACGAGGAAATAGGGAAGGTTCTCGAGATCATTCATCTGGATCCGGCGGATCCGCTCGACATCTTCGTTAGGAAGAAGCTGCGCTGGATCGGGCGCGGGATTCAGTGGCGTCTTCTTGATGTCCTCCGGCGAACGGTAGCCGCCCTGGACTTTCACCATCCTGAACACGGTTAGCCAGGACATCGCCACGGCCTTCAGGATTATCAGGCTCGCGGCAACGACATAGGTGGCGAAAAGGGGGTCGCGAAGATTCATTCCGTCCAATTTGGCTGCCGGCTGACCTTTGCCATACTACATGCTCGACCGCGTTGCGCCAGTACGTAAGGGGCGTGTGTAGAAGCAGACCGGGTGAAGACCGTCATTGCGGCCATCCTTCGAGACGCCCGCTTTTGGCGGGCTCCTCAGGACGAGGACTTGTTTCGCGGCGAAATCTCAGACCCTCATGGTGAGGAGCGCCGCCTTACGGCGCGTCTCGAACCATGAAGGCCGAACTCGTTCCGCCGCCGCCTACGCCTTCGCCAGCGCCGGTGTGAACACCAGTTCGATCAGCGTGCCGGAATGGCCCGCGCTCTTGATGTTGAACCGGGCGCGGTTGGCTTCGACCAGGGCCTTGGTCAGTGACAGGCTCAGCGCCGAATTGTCCTCGGCATCGCCGGGCGGCGGGGTGCGGAACGGCTCCATCGCGGCGGCGACTTCGCGCTCGGTGAGGCCATGGCCGGTGTCGCGGATGCGAAGTGCGACCTCGCCGCGGTCGGTGAGCGCGGTCGAGACGATGACCTGGCCGCCGGCGCTGGCAAGCCGGATCGAGTTCGAGATCAAGTTCATCGTGATCTGCCGCATCGCGCGCGCATCGACGCTCACCTGCGGCAGCGCATGGCCGAGCGAGGTGCGGATGATGATGCGCTCGCGATTGGCCTGCGGCTGCATCACGACCACGCAGGCCTCGACCAGATCGTTGAGGTTGAGGTTGGCGAAGTTGAGGTCGAGCTTGCCGGTCTCGATCCGCGACAGCTCGAGCAGATCGTCGATGATGGCGATGACGCGCTCGCCGGAGGCGCGGATGTCCTTCATGTACTCGCCGTAGCGTTCGTTGCCGAGCGTGCCGAAGCGCTCGGAGATCATCACCTCGGCAAAGCCGATGATGGCGTTGAGCGGCGTGCGGATCTCGTGGCTGATCCGCGCCAGCATGTCGGCCTTGGCATTCGCCGCGCCGTCGACGAGGCGGCGGGCCTGCGTCAGCTCGCTCTCGCCCTGCTTGCTCTGCGAGAGGTCGCGGAACACGGCGAAGAAATTCGGGCCGTCGGGCCTGGTGCGGCCCATGATCATCGCGAGCGGAATGACGCCGCCCTTCTTCTCGCGTCCCAGCACCTCGCGGCCGTGGTCGAGCAGGCTCGCGATGTCCTGGCTCTTGAGGCTTACGAGATAGTCGGCGACGATTTGCTGGCTCTCCGGCGCGAACAGCGTCACCAGATTCTGCTGCATCAGCGTCTCGCCGTCATAGCCGAACAGCGCTTCGGCGCTGCGGTTGCAGGCGTGGATGTTGCCTTCGGCATCGAACATGACGATGCCCTCGGCCGTGGTGTCGAGGATCGCGGCGAGATCTTCCGCGTCCGCATCGCCGGCGTCGGGCTCGAGCGCGGTGAAGGACTCGGGGACAATAGTCTCGGCGACGACGGTCTCCGCGACAACGGGCGCTGCAACGGCAGTTACAGCTTGCGGCAGTGCGCAGATCAGCGCCTGCGCGCTCTCGCCGTCCCAGTCGATCGTGTGCAGATGTGCTTCAGTCGTCGGCAGCGGCTCTTCGCCATTGGCGAGCGTCGCGCTGATCGTGACAGGCGTGCCGCCCTGCGACGTGCTGCTGGCCGCGGACACGCCCGGCTCGACATAGAGCGCGTCGAGCCCGCCGGCGTTCTCCAGTGCGTTCAGGCCGGCATGGCCCATGCGCGCGAGGAAGGCGGGGTTGGCGTAGAGCAGGCGGTCGAGCCGATAGATCAAGATGCCCGTCGGCAGCAGGTCGAGCAGCGCGCGGTCGCGCATGCTGTGGCCGTGCGCGGGCGGCGCGGGTTCGCTCAGCCATTCGGCCGGCGCGTGTGGTGCCTCAGGCGCCGGCGTCGGCGGTTCGGGCGTGATCTCGGCGGCCGGCGGCTCGGACGATGCCGCGATCGTTTCCCTGTCGCGTTCGAGGCGCTCGGACAATTGCCGGGCCAGCTCGTTGAACGCGCTGTTCTCGATCGGCGTCAGCGTCGGCGATCTCGTGTCCCCGGGCGCTCGGAACGGCAGGACATTGGGAGGCGTTTCCACTGGCGTTTCCGGATCGGTTGGGTGTGAATTCGCTGCGGTGATGGGTTCGGACAGTTCAGCTTCAGGCTCTGGCTCAGGCGGCTCGATCGGCGGAGGTGGCGCCTCCGGTTCGGGCTCCGGCTCGACCACATCGGCGGACGGGCCTTGCGGTGCCGGCGGTTCGACCAGCAGCTCGAAACGCCTGAGCGCCTCGAGCCGGTTGAGGCCGTCGAGATCGCGGCAGACGCCAAAACCCCTGAAGCCCGCGAAGTTGCGTTCGCGGTCGTAGACCGGAAGCCCCGCGAGCTCGACCGGCAGATGCTCGCCGCCGTCGGCCGGCCAGTTCACGGTGATCCCCGCCCAGGTGTCCTGGCTGGCAAGCGCCTGCGCCACGCGGCTTTCAGGGTCGAGCGAGAACTCTTCGGCGATCTCGCGCCATCGGCGGTCGAAGCCGGCGGCCGTGCGCGGACCGATCAGGCGGATGAACTCGCTGGTTGCGAGCACAAAGCGGCCCTCTGCATCCATCTGCCAGAGGAAGCGCAGTGGATGCTGACGCGGTACCGGCGGCTCTTGGTGGCCCGACGGCGACTCGACCATGCCGATAGTGATCGGCGCGGGCTGCGGCGGCACAATGGCTTCGGGCAGGTTTTCAACCGGAGTCTTCGGCGCGATGTCGGCGGTCGCGGCGGGCGCGTCCTGCTCCGTTTGTTGTGCCGGTGCTTGGACGGTCTCCTCGACCGGATCAGTGAAGGCGTCGAACAATGCGAGTTCGGCCGGCGCGTCCTGCGATGGCGGCGGCTCGCCTGGCATCTCCGGGGCCTGTTGCGCGGACTCAAGCGGCGCCTCGCCTGCTGGGTCCGGCGTGCTCTCGGTCGCGGACGGCGTGGGCGCTGCCTGCTGCGCGGCAGGCTCGATCAGCGCGACCAGGCCGACATCCGCGCCGCTGCCGACCCGCTGCAGCACCATCTGGCCGATGCCGATCGGCATCTCGGCGCGGCCCTGGCGAAGCGCATCGCTGCGCGCCCGGTCGAGGCCGGCTTCGCCGAGATCGCGGAAGCCGAGCAGGGTGCGGGCCGTTTCGCTGGCGCCGACGAACAGGCCGTCGGGTGCGAACGCCGCCATCGGCACCCTGGCGCCATCGACGAGACGAAGCAGGCGTTCGACCAGCGGCATGGTGCGTAAGCCGGGGTCCATCGCGGTGACGAGCACAGCGCGGCCACCATCGGCGAAGTCGAGCCGCGCGCAGGCGCAGGTCATCAGCGAGCCGAGCCGGGCGCCGAAGCCGCGCAGCCGTTCGAGCCGGACGGCGCCGTTCGCCGGCAGCCGGCCGGCAAGCCGGACGATCTGGCGGCGATGGCTGTCCGCCGGGCCGAAGGTCTTGTCCGCGAGGGCGGTGGCGTTGGCCGCGCCAAACAGTCTTGCGCCGACCGGATTGGCCCAGAGCACGCGCGTGCCGTCGATCGACCAGAGCCAGGCGGGCAGCGGGGAGGTCGCGTGCACGGCCAGCCGGGGATCGCCCACGCCTCGCAACTGGAAATCCGAACTATTCATCCGACCGGCTTCGCGTCTCGCTGTCACGCATCAATGTACGAGCTGCCGGGAATGGCAGCCTTAAGAAAGGGTTAGTATCGCCCGCAGGCGCGGGCAGGTCCACGGCTCAGGTCTATCGGGGAGGGCTTAAAGCCGCGATAACCTTAATCCGGCCGGACCAGCAAGCCGCATCGCCCCTGCATCCCCATCCTTCGAGACGCCCGCTTTGGCGGGCCCTCAGGATGAGGGCGGTGTGCACGGCGGGAATGCCGGCAGGCACCGATGCCGCCCAGCCTCATCCTGATGAGGAGACCGCGCAGCGGTCGTCTCGAAGAACGAGGCGCGCGCTCAGACGTCACCCAAATACCTCAACCAAGGGTTCCATTACCTGGGAACCTCATCCTCACCGCGAATTAAATTTTCACAACGCACCCCCAGACACGTTGCGTTGCACAATGTTGACATCTTAGGCAGCCATGGTGTGGGCGCTGGGCGAGCCATCATTCGTTTCGCGTTTCCAGACTTCGTATCCGCCAGAACATGGCCCCGGTTGGCCGGCGGGCGCGCCAGAAGGCTCACTCCGTTTTTTCATTATTGTGAGGGACAAACCATGACAGGTGCGACTGATCCGTTTTCTGCCTCGATCATTCCGTTCGAGGTCCCCGAGCAGATGCGTGCGTTCGCCGAAAAGGGCGTGTCGCAGGCCCGCGAGAGCTACGCCAAGTTCAAGGACGCGGCCGAAACCCACAATGGCACCGTCGAGGCCGTGTTCACCTCCGCCCACAAGGGCGCGAGCGAGTACACTGCCAAGCTGATGGAGTTCGCGAAGGCCAACACCAAAGCCCATCTCGACTTCACCCAGGAGCTGTTCAGCGTGAAGTCGCCGCAGGACGCGTTCGCGCTGTGGACCAACCATTCCAAGACGCAGCTCGAGACCTTCCAGGCCCAGGCCAAGGAGCTCGCCGAGATTGCCCAGCGGGCTGCCACGGCCGCCGCCGAGCCGATCAAGGCCTCTGCCGCGAAGCTCTACCCGCCCGCCGCCTGAGCGATCGAGCCTGAATTCATTAAGAAACCCGGGCCGCGAGGCCCGGGTTTTGCTTTGGAAATAACGTCGCTGAGGGCACGATTTGGGGGTGTTGCGGCCTTGCCAAAAACGCCCGTTGCACCTAGTTTCCGCCCCGTCCAGCCCCCTCGGTGACCGGCCCGTTTCAGGGCGCCCCCCGGGCGGCTCGCAAGGATGCAGTTGTAGCTCAGTTGGTTAGAGCGCCTGTCTGTGGAACAGGAGGTCGGTGGTTCGAGCCCACCCAACTGTACCAATGATTTCAATAGCTTGGCGAAAACCCACCTTGCTGGCTAGTTGATCTGTTCTAATTCGAGCGCGAATTCTCTCTCGGATTTGAAGGCCGAGAATAATTGCACATCAGGATTGATCGTTAGCGCAAGAGCGGAAATTTTCTCGCGAGCCTCTTCTGGAGTTCGGCAGCCAAAATAGATTGCCGAAAGCTCTGGAGGATTGAACTCCAGATACTCGGCTGCGGTATGTTCGGAGGGGCGATAGACCCGCCACTCGCGCTCGTACCGCCAGTCCTCGGCTTTGGTGAAAATCGTCCGCTCCACGATTGCTTCACGACGAAGCTCAGCCTGTCCCGAGATCAGTGCGCGCAACTCTTCTTCGTCAACGAACCTCGGCATTCGCTCGCAATACTTGATGGGCTGAGCTACGGCCCAAGAACTATCGGTCTCCTCAAGGCACGCAAGTCTGATTGCAATTCCAGTGTGATTGGCGGCGTAATGCGACCACATCAAAATGCTGTCGTTTCTTTCCGAAAGGCATAGCACTTTGTATCGCCCAAAGTGATTGCGAAGGTCAGTGTGCATAGATTTCATATCCGGGGCGACGCTCTTAATCGCCATCCGGATGGCCATCTCTATGTAGCTGTCCAATTCGATAGTGGGCATTCGAGGCCCGATTACTTGTAATCGCGATAGAACATTGCCTAAGCCAACGCTCGGATTAAAGTCTCGCCCACCAAAAATGATTTCCTTGAAATCCCGCCCGCATTTTCGAACGAGGCTCTCCTCGTCAAAATCCAAATGCAAATCAAATTGCATGTCGAATGGATCGTTGAATGCCGACGCTGGCGACCACTTCAAGGAGCGATTTCTCAGTACTGCATCAGCGGTGTCGCAAGTCATGTACTTGTAGAAGTAGTTGCGATCGTGCTTCCAGTGGTCTGGTCGTGTCATTTTCGATTTTGGTATTGGATAAAGAATTCTGACAGCTTCTGCCTTCGCTTTAGCTTTTCCTGATCCAATGGCAGATCGAGAAAGTCATGCAGCTCGCCGAGGCTTTGAAATCTTCCAGCATTCCTGAGATAGAAGAAGATGGCTTGGCCCGCGAGCATTTCGGCTTGCACCAGAATGGCATCTGCTTCACGGCTGATACTGTGTGCAGAATGGACGGTTTGATTTCTGCGAAGACGTATGTGTCCTGCGATTAGACGAGCATCAGCATGATCCCGGAATATTCGAACCAGACGATCAATTAGAAGATCGTACCTGTCGGTGCCCATAAGCTTCTCTAGCACCTGCCATATGCCTAGCAATGCAGTGTTCGCTTCATGTAGATCGAGCGCGCGGCAATAGCCCAGGAGGGCGTCAGAAATGAAATCTCTCATCGGGTTGCGTTGCAGCGTGCGCCACCAGCGCTGGACGCTCCGTCGATAATCTGGAGGGTCATTAAACGTCACGGATGGAGCATTGTGCGCCCACCGCGGCTCATACCAAAAGGTTTCAGTGGCAAGTGAGCCGTCCGGATGGTGGATTGAATGAAAAGGGCCGCGGCGAAACTTATTCACCGCGTGAGGAGCGGTCATTCTGGCGAAGGGATTGACCGATTGGCCCGAATTCACAAGAAGGTTGAGCATGCCTCGAAATCGATCGACGTAATCGTTTGCCGTTTCGAATGCATCGAGGGGATCGTGGGCCGATACGTGCACTACAATCGGACAGAGTGTCGCGTCTTCCCGAGGGATATTATTTGCTCTCCGATGAAATTTTTGAGCTTCCTGAGCCTTTCTTGCTTTGCGCAAAAAGCTACCACGCGAGCTAGGGTGCCAATAGATGCGCGCGCTATAGTCGCCGATCCAATCAATCAGCCTTGGGCCAGAATAGGTGACCGTCGTATACAGTACGAATTTTGACTTAGGCAGCCGCGATAGTCGTTCAAGTTCTTGGTTGCAACGATTCAGAAATGCATCGGGGTCAGTTAGGCTCAACGATGGGTCAGACACAGAAGCCGCGATACATTTCGCTTTGACTGGCTCTGCAAGTCGTGTCGCACGGATAGCTGAGTGAAGTACTGGAAGCCAAAATGCATATCCGGCCGAGTCAAAAGAGCGACCGTCACTTTTTCGAATGCCCTTCAGCTGACCAAGCACTTGGTTGCGATCGAATCCTCGCTCCCAATCGAATTCTTTCGGCATTCTGTTAGTTCACCTCCCGCTGCGTCATATTCTATTCTGAGTTGCGCAGGCCTGTCAGCTGATTTCTGTCGACTATTTGTGCTAACTCTCGACGCGGGGAGTGCCCCATCCGCAACGCTGCTCAAAGCCAGTTTTGTGCGCAGTCACCGTAGCTCCTCGGTTCGCAATGCGCTATCGGTAGCGAGCCAAAGGCGTTCATGGACAAGCAAGCCAGGCGAAAAAGATCGTGAGTTTCTTCGAGCGTCTCAAGACAGAAGCATCCGTTGAGTGGCGGGCTTACACCGAGCATCCCTTCACGAACGGATTGGCAGACGGCTCGCTCCCCGAAGCGGCGTTTCGTCATTACCTCGTTCAAGACTACCTGTTCCTCATCGAGTTTGCTCGCGCCTACGCGCTCTCGGTCTACAAGTCGCCCAGACTTGCCGACATGCGTGAAGCAGCGGCCGGCCTTTCGGCCATCCTCGATGTCGAGATGAACCTGCATGTGAAGCTCTGTGCCGAATGGGGTCTATCCCCGACCGACCTTGAACAGGCCCCTCCGGCGGCCGAGATGCTGGCCTATACACGCTACGTGCTCGACGCGGGAATGCGCGGCGATCTGCTGGCCCTCAAGGTGGCACTTGCCCCCTGCGTGATCGGGTACGCGGAGATCGCAACGCGGCTCGCCTCGCGACCCGATGCGGACGCTGCGACGAACGCCTATCGCGTTTGGATCGCCGAGTACGCCGGCGCGCCGTACCAGGAGGTCGCTGCCAAAGCGCGGGCGCATATGGAGCATCTCGCCGATCTCTACGCCACGCCGGCCCGCGAGGCAGAACTGATTGCGATCTTCAAGGAGGCCACCCGACTCGAGGCAGACTTCTGGGGGATGGCCTGGCGCGCGGGCCAGCGTGTTCAATAGCCCCTTCGGCAGTCGTCAGACTCATAACCTGAAGCAGGCTCATAACCTGAAGGTCATACAATTACGATGACAGACATCAGGTCTGCCGGCTGTGTCCGGCTGGACCCTATTCAGCATTTGGGGTACGCTTCGGGACACAGCAACATGTCAGCGGAGGTCCTCCGTGGAACATCGCGGCGTAAGCTTCTCCATCGTCGAAATGCGCTATTTATCCGGTTGGCAGTGGACTGTCGGTAAGGGCCGAACCGTGTCGGTCGGTGTTTGTTCGACGAGGGTGGACGCGATCCGCCAGGCTCAGACTTTCATTGACGCGATTATGGACTGGGCTGCCTGAGTGGCGTGGAATTACTTCACCGCCGCCACGAACATCACCACCACCGGCAACGTCACCGCCGCCAGCAGCGTCCCCAGCGCCACCGCGCTCGACACGGGGTTCACCAGCCGCTCGTACTGAACCGCAAAAAATATACCATTGCGGTGACAGTGCACGAAACTCCACGTCCTGCTGGGGGCTTCCCGGCTTGGACGATTTGGATCCTCTCGTTTGCCAACTTGAGCCATCGCTTGGTCAGTCGTAAGAGGCCGGCGAAGAAACGCTCGTCGCCGAGCGGCCGGCCGACGCTACCTGCGGCAAGGCACCTGCGACACCCGGCAACATAAATTAGTGCACTGTCACCGTAATCACTGAACCGTCACCACGTCCCCGAATTCAATCCGAAGGGCAAGGAGCCGCATTGGGGCCGACGGAAGCTGAAGAGGGATCAACGATCATCTTTCTCTGGGGAGACGCCACACGATTTTCATTTTGTCGGAATCAAATTGAGCCGTTGTTTCAATTATAAGGACGTCATTCATGACCAAGGAAAATTGCCTGATCGTCCACGTTGCTGGAAAAAAGTTGGATCTGCTACGAGGAGAAGCCTCGCGCATTGCAAAGGACAGTAAAATTGATTGGTGGATCGATCGCGCGGATGTCGGCACGCGCTTCTGCTTTGAAGATGCGAAGGCGAAAGAAACCTTCGCTCTCACCTGCGACAACTTCGGCGTTCCGTGCCGCGACGGCTAGGAACTAAGCCCAATGGGAAAAGCCGCAGCGTGGTTCCAGCCCCCACTGCGGCATTCCCGGACAACTAAAAATTGGTTGGTGCTCAAATCTCGCCGGTGTTCCTTCAGTAGAACACCCCGTTCCGGAAATGGAGTCCGGACAACTACCGGAGTTCGACGTCTCACGGATTGCAGCTTAAGAGCGAGCGTGGCACGGCTTGCTTTCCAGCCCCCAAGGCTCCCGGCTGCCGATTCAATTGCGGATCAGAGCGCCGGGAGTGCTGGGCCCGCCAGCGTGAACCGTGGCGCTGCTTTTCCACACCCACGAGGCGCAGTAGATCGGGCACGTTCCTGGGCCCTACGCATTGATAATTTGCGAGCTGGTGCGACGTCCCTTTGATGGCGCCACGCCTGTCCCCGCCGCCCCAGGTGAAGCGGCTGCCACCTAGACCTCCTTGTCCCAAAAGAAGACCCGCCGACTTGTGAGCCGACGGGCCGCCCTTGATGTTCACTGCGCGGGTGGCTTTTTCGCGGAAGTCGGCGGCTTCGCGGTGCCGCTCTTCGGGGCATCATAATGCGCTGTGTTACGTCCACCCCAGCCCCCAGCCTTGCCATCCATTTTGCTCGCCGATGCTTGCGATGTCACGAACCCGGCGGCGATCACGATGCCTCCGAATGCGAGAATTACAAACAGGGCGATAGCTCTCACGATCGACATTTGCTGCTCCCAATTCTGTTTCAACGTTGAAAGCGCGTAGCTGGGACAGCCTATTCCACATCAACTTCGCTCGTGAGCCCTCCAGCGTGAGTACTCAGTTTGAGACAAGTCGCCGCCATTACGGTGACAGTGCACGAAACTCCACGTCCTGCTGGGGGCTTCCCGGCTTGGACGGTTTGGATCCTCTCGTTTTGCCAGCTTGAGCCATCGCTTGGTCAGTCGTAAGAGGCCGGCGAAGAAACGCTCGTCGCCGAGCGGCCGGCCGACGCTACCTGCGGCAAGGCACCTGCGACACCCGGCAACACAAATTAGTGCACCGTACTCACTAATATCGGAAGGCCGCAGCCTCAACGGTTCGCGGGCAAAAACTTGGCCGTGACAGCCCCGCAAATGGCGCCGACCGCGGCATGCGCAACTAAGCTGCCGACCGCTCTTGAAGCGTAGTCGCCACCTAGCGCCCATTCGGCCGCTAAATCCGAGAGCGCCATATGCAACGAACTAAACCGCGCCCAATAGCGCCATTGTTCGCACGGTCCAAAACCCCTCGCCCAAGTGAAACGTCTTCGCCATTTCATCGAATGGGACAGCGGTGCTGGCTTGAAGAGCATCGACGCCAGTCATATTTCATAAGGGTCGGGGATCGTTGGCCCGACACACTGGCAACGCACCCACCGCCTCATTGAAGGTCGCGTGCGTCCAAACAAGAGCGAGCACGGGCTGCGTTCGAGCACCGCTCGACGCAGTACCTCTACGCAAAATGCAACGGCACGAACCGCCGAGGGAGACCTTGGCGGCTTTTTGCGTGTGGCCAGATATGCGCAAAGAGAAGAAACGGCACCTGTGGAAGGCTCTTGCACTCAGATACGAGTTAGGACGCGTTTTCGCTGTGGTCTCGCTTGGCGTTGGTCTTCGGTGGCCTTCGCGTAAAGGGTTTTTGCCATTGGGTCTTGTAATAGTATGTTGGGATAACCTACGGGGAAATTGAACCCCTGATCCAACTTACATCTCTTCCGAATTGTCGTCCTCTTTGAAGATCGTTCGCAGTAAGCGCCATAGCTCGCGGTGCCCGGCAGTTTGACCGCCCTGCTTGAGGTAGTCAGCGATATCCATCGTTGCTGATTGGATATCAATCGTACCAACAACGCTGGCGTCTAAATGCGCCACTTCGCGTTCGACGTATAAATTCTTTGCGTCGGTATCGAAAACGAGTGTGCAGCGATCCGCGTGGGTGACCTCAGGGCCTGTCACATGACGATATAATTCGCGTTTTAGGAGAGCCATCTTGTGCTCCTGTCAGAATTGCTGACTAATCCCCCGGCTCAATCATACCATCCTTACGATCACCCGACAGCGTCTCAGACGATCTACCTCGCGCATACCCCCACCGAGGCCGCCGAACTACCCTAATGCCGCAGCAGTCAACGCGTGCCATCGACTACCCCGCCACGATCATCACCATCACCGGCAGCGTCACCGCCGCCAGCAACGTCCCCAACGCCACCGCGCCCGACACCGGGTTCACCAGCCGCTGGTACTGAACCGCGAAGATGTAGGCATTCGCGCCGGTCGGCATTGCCGCGAACAGCACGACGACGCCGGCCGCGAGCGGCGGCAGGTCGAGCAGCTTTGCCAGCACGAAGGCGGCCGCCGGCATCGCCAGCAGTTTGAGCGCGCTCATCGCGAGGATGCCGAGCTTCTCGCCTCTGACCTCGAACCGGAACAGGTTGATGCCGAGCGCGATCAGCGCCGCCGGCGATCCCGCCTGCGCCAACAGCTCGATGGTCCTGTCGACGACCGGATGGAGGCCGAGGCCGGTGAGGCGCCAGAGCAGGCCGAAACCGATCGCCAGCATGATCGGGTTGCGGGCGAGATCCAGCAGCACCGGCAGGATCAGCGACACCGCCGAGGCCGTCTGCTTGCGGCCGACCAGCTCCATCTGCAGCGTGCCGCAGAGCCACAGCAGCGGCGTGTTCACCGACAGGATCAGCGCCATCGGGCCTGCCGCCTCAACGCCCAGCGCCGAGAGCGTCAAGGGAATGCCGAGCATCACGATGTTGCCGTAGACCGAGCCGATCGCGAACACGACGCGGCGAGGACGGCCACCGCGGCATAGCCCGCCGCGATCAGCGCAAACACCGGCGCGACGATCAACATTGTGGCCATGCGCCCCTCGCTTCACGGGGAGACAGCCGACCACCCCACGCATCCCTCGATCATGCCATCATGCCACTGTTTTGCCCGACGGGTCAAATCGATTTCGTAAAATCCGTAGACCGCAATCTGCAAAATCCAATCCGCAAACCGCAATCCGTACCTGGACTTGGCTACTGTGCATGGGGTTGTTTTCGCGTTTTTTCTCCACCCAGCTGTCATCCCCCGCGAAGGCGGGGGATCCAGTATTCCAGAGGCAGTCGTGATCGGCCGAGAGGCCGCGGCGTACTGGATGCCCCGCCGGAGCCTGTCATCGGGCTCGCCGAAGGCGAGACCCGGTGGCGGGGCATGACGGCGGAGAAGACGGTGGGCCCACCTCCCTGTTGCCGAGACCGCACACGTCCCGGCTTTCGCATCTCCCCTCGGTTGCCAACCAACGCCCGTTCACCCACTATTCCATCCGACTCGACATTTGGGGGGATCGATGCCGCCGTTCCGCTTTAAGACATCCATGAAGAGATCCATGGCTGCTGCGATCTCCGGAATCGCCCTGGCCGTCCTGATCCACCCTGGCGCGGGCCTTGCCTACACGCCGGAGGAGCAGCAGGCCTGCACGCCGGATGCGATGCGGCTGTGCGGCGAGTTCGTTCCCAACGTCGACGCCATCACCGCCTGCATGATCCAGAAGAAGTCGCAGCTCTCGCCGCAGTGCCGGCCGTTCTTCCGGCCGGGACCGGAGCCGGGCGAGGCGGCCGCGCCCCGCGCCGGCAAGCCGACCAGCATCGCGCCCAAGACGGCGAAGACCACGGCGAAGACCACGAAGAAGAGCACCAAGCCGGCGCCCAAGGCAGCCAACAAGAAGAAGAAATCCAGCGAAGGCTGAGCGCGAGGCGCCGCGTTCCTTTTCTGAAACGCCATCATGCCCGGGCAAAAGCGCGAAGCACGTCTTCGCCTCCCGGGCATCTGCATGTCCGGCATCAGCCACACACCAGCCACCGGACTCCTTTTGTTCGCCTCCGCGTTGCGGACGCTTGCGCGACAATGACGAATGCGCGCGATCGGAAAGAACCGGATAGGGGTTTGCGCGGCAAGGTTGCATTCCGCCTCGTCCCGGCGCACTGCTCAAAAACCCGCGATTGCTTGTGGGAAGGGCGTTTCATTGCAGTTGGTATCTTGGTCGCACGAAGCAGTGTGACTCAAAAGCCAACACGCTTTGTTATTTCGTGGCGGCGGCGCAACTCTCGATAAATTTTTCTTTCACGAATCAGCGCGCTGATTCATTTTCACGGCCTGGGGTCAATCTGGAGGCCGAAGGTATGAACGTTATTGTTTTTGCATCGCGTAAAGGCGGCTCGGGCAAGAGTACCCTGGCCGCACATCTCGCCGCGCAGATCAAGGCGACCAAGCCGATACTGCTCGTCGATGCGGATCCGCAAGGCTCGCTCACGTTGTGGCACAAGCTGCGTGGCACCAACGAACCGCCGATCAAGTCCGCGGTGAACTCGGTCAGCGGGATCGTCTCCGCTGCCAAGCGCGACGGTTATGAATGGGTGTTGATCGACACGCCGCCGAACCTGTCGGCCGTCGTCGACGACGCCATCCGCAATGCCACCATGGTCGTGATTCCCGCCCGTCCCGGCGTGTTCGACGTCAACGCGGTGCAGGAAACGATCCAGATGTGCCGTGCGGCGCGCAAGCCCTACGCGGTCGTGCTCAACGGTGCGCCGGCGCGCCGCGACGAGTCCGAAAGCCCGATCGTCACCATCGCCCGCGAGGCGCTGGCGAAATTCCGAGCTCCGGTGTGGGGCGGCCAGATCACCAACCGTTCGGATTTGTTGATGGCGCTGAGCCACGGCGAAGGCGCGCGGGAATATCAGGCCGAGAGCCGTGCCGCTCAGGAAATCGCAAGGCTGTGGGCGGCGATCGAGCGTTCGGTAAAGGCTATTCGCGGCACGGCGTCGGCATCCGGCGCAATGCACAAGCAGGCGGCATAATTTTCATAAATCATTCCCCGGACGAAAAACGCGCGGCTGTCCGCGCGTTTTGCGTTTCTGGAGATCGCTATGGAAGTTACGCCACCATCAGCATGTAGAACACGATCACCGGCGACAAGGTGAGGATCACCGACCAGATCCCGGTGGCCCAGAGAATGTCCTCGGTGGTAAAGCCGTGCTGTCCGGCGTCGTAATGCGACGCCGCCTCGTTATGACTATTCACAAACGCCCCCGCGATTTCTTCGCTTATGGGCATGAACGGTACGCGGGATGTTTTAAGATTCCAGTTCGCAATCCCGCGCGCATTCGAACACAGGTGTAACCTACGGATTAACCATCCGGACGCGCATTGTGTCAGGCCAGCCAGATCCGAAACACCAGGACCGGCATCAGGCCGAGCATCACCGCCCAGAACCCGAACGACGACACTACCAGAATTCCCCGCAAGAAATCAGCGGACGCGAATATGTCTGCCGCCGGCGGGCGGATGCGTTGCCCCATGGTCATTCCCCCTTTTGAAGACTGTGAAAGCAAACGATAGGCGCGATTGCGTAAACGACCCGTGGATGTGCCATGCGGCAGCAGCGAAGGCCGTTCGCGCGCGGTTAACCACGCACTCAGCTCTCTCACACCCTCTCCCCGTTCTTACGGGGAGAGGCGAAAGAACAGCTACGCCGCGACTTTCATCCGCCGCTCGATCTCGCGGTCGAGCTGGGCTGCGAGTTCGCTGCCGACTTCGACCATCGGCAGCCGCACTTCGGGGCTGTCGATCAGGCCGGTGCGCCACAGCCAGTACTTTGCCGGTGCGGGACTGGGCTCGGTGAACAACAGGCGCGTCAGCTCAGTGACCTCGTGCCAGCACGCCAGGGCCGCATCGTGGTTGCCGTGCTTCAGTTCGGCGTACACAGCTGCAAACGTCGCGGTCTCGAGATGGGCTGACAGCACGATGCCGCCGTCGGCGCCGTCACTGAGCGCCTCGAAGTAGTTCGCATCCTCGCCGGTCAGCACGCGAAAATCCGCAGGCCTGTCGCGCAGCAGCGCGATGGATTGCTCGCGGTTCGCGCCGCAATCCTTCAGGCCGATGATGTTGGGATGTTCGGCAAGCCGCAGCAGCGTCTGGTTGGTGATGTTGACCGAGGTGCGATAGGGGATGTTGTAGAGCGCGAGCGGCCAGGCCGCGTGATCGGCGAGCGCCTCGAAATGCGCCAACAGCCCGCGCTGCGACGGCCGTAAATAATACGGGCTCGCGATCAGATAACCGTCGATCGGCCAGTCCGCGGTCTCGTCGAGACGCGCCTTCAGCCGCGAGGTGTCCGCGCCGGAAAGTCCGAGGCAGATCGGAAGCTTGCTGTGGCCGTTGGCCATCTCGTCGCGCACGATGGCGACGAGGCGTTCGAGCTCGGTGTCGCGCAGCGTCATGCCTTCACCGGAGGTCGCCCCCAGGATGAAGCCGTCCACGGCCTGTCCAATGTAATGCCGCGTCAGCCGCCGCAGCGACCTCTCGTCGAGCGCGCCGTCGCGAAACGGCGTCACCAGCGGCAGCCAGAGCCCGTGCAAATGTTCCTGTAGTCCGGTCATGTTCCATCTCCTTCTCGGAAAAAACCTGAGACGGGGGCACATGAAAAAACCCCGTCCAGGCGGCGGGGTTTTCGGGATTGGCTCGCGATGACGAAGCTTAGTTAGTTAGCGCGCGCAAAAATCCGAGGTCCCCGGATGGGGGCCTTTTCTCGAGGCGAGTGCCTTCGACGAGATTGCGCACGACTTCGTGATCATTTGCAAATGATGCGGGGTTGGCGTGGAACTGTCAATACACGCGGAAGGCGAGAGCTCAACCGGACAGAAAAAAAGCCGGACCCGAGAGGGTCCGGCTTAAGGTATTGGCCACGTGAGGCCGACACAATCACCTTCCAAGAGGGATTACTGAACTCCCGCGCCACTGGAGGAGGGGGACAAATGCGCAACGCGAAGGCTCAGCGTGCACACAGTATGATCTTGCCAAGCGCCATGCAGCAACCGCCGAGGTCGCATGTCAGACATGCGGAAATCAGGACGGCCAGCGCTGCGCCTTGCTCACCACGAAGTCGCGGAACACCTGCACGCGTGCGACCGTCTTCAACTCTTCCGGATAGACGAAATATGTGTCGAGCTGGATCGAGTCGGACTCGCCGAACAGTTGCACGAGGCGGCTCTGTTCTTCGATCAGATAGTCCGGCAGCGCCGCAATGCCGAGGCCCTGCTGGCAGGCGCGGACGAGGCCGAGGATGTTGTTGACCCTGAAATAGGCTTCGCGCGGACCCGAGCCGTTGCGCCCCGCTTCGACCAGCCAGTTGCGGTTCTGAAGATGCGGCGCAAAGTTGCCGTCGGAGAGCGTGATGATGCGGTGGGAGTCGAGCTCCTCCAGCGTGCGCGGCGTGCCGAAGCGCTTGATGTAATCAGGCGAGCAATAGGCATGGAAGCCCATCGCGAAGAGCTTGCGCTGGATGAGATCCGGCTGCGTCGGCTTGCGGGTGCGGATCGCGACGTCGGCCTCGCGCATCGACAGGTCGAGCTCCTCGTCGGTGACGATCAGCGAGATCCGGATTTCCGGATAGAGCGCGGTGAATTCGCCGAGCCGCGGAATCAGCCAGTTGATGCCGACGCCGGGCGTGGTGGTGATCTTGAGATCGCCGCTCGGCCGCTCGCGGCTGTCGGTCAGTTTGGCGCGCGCCGCCTGCAGCTGCATGAACACGTCATGCGCGGTGCGGAACAGGAGGTCGCCCTGTTCGGTGAGAATCAGGCCGCGGGCGTGGCGGTGGAACAGCGAGACCGAGAGCTCCTGTTCCAGCGCCGAGACCTGGCGCGACACCGCCGATTGCGACAGGCCGAGCTGCTCGCCGGCATGCGTGAAGCTGCCCGCTTCCGCCGCCGCGTGAAACACCTTCAGCTTGTCCCAGTCCATATCCGTAAATCCGTCGCGTGTTCGTGCCATGATCTTTATTCCGCTGCCGCGCGCTCGCTGGCGCGCAGGGCCAAGAATCGTTCGGCTTCGAGAGCCGCCATGCAGCCGAGGCCGGCAGCCGTCACGGCCTGGCGATAGGTCTCGTCGGCGACGTCGCCGGCGGCGAACAGGCCGGGCACCGAGGTGGCGGTCGAGTTCGGGGCGACCTCGACATAGCCCGACGGCTTGAGCTTGACCTGGTCTTTCACGAGCTCGGTCGCCGGCGCATGCCCGATGGCGATGAAGACGCCGTCGGCCTTGAGCTGGGTCAGCGCGCCGGTCCTGACGTTCTTGAGGCGGACATGGGTGACCTTGCCCGGATTGGCTTCGCCGCAGATCTCGTCGATGGCGTTGTCCCAGACCACCTTGATCTTGGGATGCTTGAACAGGCGGTCTTGCAGGATGCGCTCGGCGCGGAAATGGTCGCGGCGGTGAACCACAGTCACCTGCGAGGCGAAATTGGTCAGGAACAGCGCTTCCTCGACCGCGGTATTGCCGCCGCCGACCACGACCACGTCCTTGCCGCGGTAGAAGAAGCCGTCGCAGGTGGCGCAGGCCGATACGCCAAAGCCCTTGAAGGTTTCTTCGGAGGAGATCCCGAGCCAACGCGCCTGGGCGCCGGTGGCGAGGATCACGGTGTCGGCGAGATAGACGTCACCGCTATCGCAGGTGAGGCGGAACGGTCGCTGCATGGTATCGAGCTTGATCACCAGATCGGTCTTGAGCTGGGTGCCCACATGCAGCGCCTGCTTCTCCATCTGCTCCATCAGCCAGGGGCCCTGGATCACGTCGGCGAAGCCCGGATAATTCTCGACGTCGGTGGTGATGGTGAGCTGGCCGCCCGGCTGGATGCCCTGGATCAGGATCGGCTCGAGCATCGCGCGCGCGGCGTAGATCGCCGCAGTGTAGCCGGCCGGGCCGGAGCCAATAATGACGACCTTGGCATGGATAGTGGCGGACATTTCAACGGACGCCTTTCACGGGGGATTGCAGCGCGGGCGCGGAACGTGCCGGGAGGCCTCGCGGAGGCGCTGAAATATCAGAGCTAATCTAAGCCTTCTGGTGAGCTATGCAAGAATTGCATTCCCTGTCGGCGGATTTTTCCAACAGGGAACAAAAGTCGATTGCGGTGCACGCGCAATAAAATTGCGCTAGTCGCGCGGTCTAGGCTATGAGGATTGCGACCAGCCCACCCAATACCGCCGCAAAGGCCAGGAGTTCCAATCACGTGTCGCGGAACCTAGACGAGATCGACCTGAAAATTCTCACCGAGATTCAGGCCGACGGTCGAATCACGAATGTCGAGCTGGCCAAGCGCGTCGGCATTTCGCCACCGCCCTGCCTGCGCCGCGTCCGGGCGCTGGAGGAGGAGGGGTATATCCACGGCTATCGCGGGCTTCTGGACGCACGAAAGCTCGGCTTCGACGTCACGGTGTTTGCCGCAGTGCACCTCTCCAGTCAGGCCGAGGCGGATTTGCGTGCCTTCGAGGAGTTCGTCCGCGCCGAGCCACTGGTGCGCGAGTGCTGGATGCTGTCGGGCGAAGTCGATTTCATCCTGAAATGCGTCGCACCCGACATGGCGACCTTCCAGGATTTCGTCACCCACCTGACCGCCGCTCCTCACGTGCGCAACGTGCGGACCTCGCTGGTGCTGCATAACTCGAAATACGAGGCGGCCGTGCCGCTGGAGGTGAGGGGAAGAAGGTAGCTCGCGCGATCTCGTGCCCCGGACGCAGCGCAGCGCTTCTTCAGCGGTGCGCCGCAGAGCCGGGGCCCATCTCACCGCGTCCGACCGCGTTGTCTTCTGCGTCCCGGCTCAGCGCAACAGAAGAACGCTGCAGCGCGTCCGGGACATGAGAGTGGGGAGCTTCCCGCCTCGCATTCCCAGCATCATGCAGAAACAAAAAAGGCCGCGCAGTGCGCGGCCTTTTTCAAATCACACGCAACGGCAAATCCCTACCGCCACTCCACCTTGGTGACCTCGTACGCCTTGGCGCCGCCGGGGGCGTTGACCTCGACGGTCGAACCCTTCTTCTTGCCGATCAGCGCGCGCGCGAGCGGCGAGGTGATGGAGATCCGGCCCTTCTTGGCGTCGGCCTCGACCTCGCCGACGATCTGCCACACGGTCTTCTTCTCGGTGTCCTCGTCGACCAGCGTCACGGTGGCGCCGAACTTGATGGTGTCGCCGGACAGCTTCGAGATGTCGATGATGTCGGCGCGCGCCAACTTGTCCTCGAGCTCGGCGATGCGGCCTTCGTTGTGGGACTGCTCTTCCTTCGCGGCATGATATTCCGCGTTCTCCGACAGGTCGCCGTGCGAGCGCGCCTCGGCGATATGCTCGATGATCCGCGGACGGTCCTCCGATTGCCGCTTCTTCAATTCTTCCCCGAGCGCGGCAAAGCCGCCCGCTGTCATCGGTACCTTTTCCATCTCTTCTCTCGTCCTTCGGTCGCGCGCGCCCCGAAATGTCAGCGCGCACGCAACTTGATTCGTCAGTCTATCCGGAGGCTCAACGCGCTCGCCGCCGGACGCTCATATGGGCTTGGCGCCGGAACAGAACAACCATATGGCCGGACAGTTCCTCCGGCCATTGTGGCTTCATCGCCAATCACTTAACGGAAGGTTGGGCCTTCCGCTCGCGATCAGGTTTCCGAAAAGTAGCTCTGCAGGGTCCGAACCTCAAGGTCCCCGCCCAGATAGGCGCGGATGCCCTGCGCGGCCGCCACGGCCCCGGAAAGAGTGGTGTAATACGGCACTTTATGCAAGAGGGCCGCGCGCCGCAACGAACGGCTGTCGGCGAGCGCCTGCGGGCCTTCGGTGGTGTTGAAGACAAGCTGGACGTCGCCATTGGTGATGGCGTCGACGATATGCGGCCGGCCCTCCAGCACCTTGTTGACCTTCTCGGTGGGGATGCCCTGGTCCGTCAGGAAGCGGGCCGTGCCCGACGTCGCCAGCACCTTGAAGCCGAGCGAATGCAGCTCGCGAACGGCCTCGGTGATGCGCGTCTTGTCGCTCTCACGAACCGAGACGAACACCGTGCCCTTGCGCGGCACCCGCGTGCCGCCGCCGAGCTGGCTCTTGGCGAACGCCACCGCGAAGGAGCGGTCGATGCCCATGACCTCGCCGGTCGAGCGCATCTCGGGGCCGAGCACGGTATCGACGCCGGGGAAGCGGGCGAACGGAAACACCGATTCCTTCACGCCGACATGGTCGAAGTTCGCCTTCTTCAGCTTGAAGTCGGGAAGCTTCTCGCCGGCCATGACGCGCGCCGCGATCTTCGCAACGGGTGTGCCGACCACCTTGGCGACGAAGGGCACCGTGCGCGAGGCGCGCGGATTGACTTCGAGCACGTAGATATCGCCGTCCTTGATGGCGTATTGCACGTTCATCAGGCCGACGACGTCGAGGCCGAGCGCCAGCTCGCGGGTCTGCCGCTCCAGCTCCTCGATCATCTTGTCATCCAGCGAATGCGGCGGCAGCGAGCAGGCGCTGTCGCCGGAATGGATGCCGGCTTCCTCGATGTGCTCCATGATGCCGACGATGAAAGTGTCCTTGCCGTCGCAGAGGCAGTCGACGTCGATCTCGGTCGCATCGGACAGATAGCGGTCGAACAGCAGTGGGTTCTTGCCGAGCACGGTGTTGATCTGCCCGGTCTTGTCGTTCGGGTAGCGCGCCTTGACGTCCGCCGGCACCAGCTCCGGCAGCGTGCCGAGCAGGTAATCGCTGAGCTGGTTCTCCTCGCGGATGATTTGCATCGCGCGGCCGCCGAGCACGTAGGACGGGCGCACCACCAGCGGCAGGCCGAGATCGGTCGCGACCAGCCGCGCTTGCTCGACCGAATAGGCGATGCCGTTCTTGGGCTGCTTCAGCCGCAGCTTGTCGAGCACCCGCTTGAAGCGGTCGCGGTCTTCCGCAAGGTCGATGGCGTCGGGCGAGGTGCCGAGGATCGGTACTTCGGCGGCTTCCAGCGCATGCGCGAGCTTGAGCGGGGTCTGGCCGCCGAACTGCACGATCACGCCGTGCAGCGTGCCGTTCGTGCGCTCCTTCGCGATGATCTCCAGCACGTCCTCGGCGGTGAGCGGCTCGAAATAGAGCCGGTCGGCGGTGTCGTAGTCGGTCGACACCGTTTCCGGGTTGCAGTTGACCATGATGGATTCGTAGCCTGCATCGTGTAGCGCGAAGCAGGCGTGACAGCAGCAATAGTCGAATTCGATGCCCTGGCCGATGCGGTTCGGCCCGCCGCCGAGGATGATGACCTTCTTCTTGCCGGACGGCGAGCTCTCGTCCGCAGGCACGCCCGCGAACGGCGCCTCATAGGTCGAATACATGTAGGCGGTCGGCGAAGCGAACTCGGCCGCGCAGGTGTCGATGCGCTTGTAGACCGGGCGGACGCCGAGCGCGTGACGCTTCCCCGTCACCTCGGCTTCCGTCGTCTCCGCGAGCACCGCGAGCCGCGCGTCGGAGAAGCCCATGGCCTTGAGCGTGCGCATGCCGAAGGCGTTGCCGGGCAGGCCATTCTTCCTGACCTTCGCCTCCATGTCGACGATGCCGCGCATCTCGCCGAGGAACCACGGGTCGATCTTGCAGGAGTTGAAGATGTCCTCGTTCGACCAGCCGAGCCGCATCGCCTGGGCGACCTGAAGCAGCCGGTTCGGTGTCGGCGTGCCGAGCGCGGCGCGGACCGCATTCTTGTCGTCGTGCTGGCCCAGACCCTCGATCTCGATCTCGTCGAGACCGGTGAGGCCGGTCTCGAGCCCGCGCAGCGCCTTCTGCAAACTCTCCTGGAAGGTGCGGCCGATCGCCATGACTTCGCCGACCGACTTCATCGACGTCGTCAGCGTGGTGGAGGCGCCGGGGAATTTCTCGAAGGCGAAACGCGGCACCTTGGTGACGACATAGTCGATCGTCGGCTCGAACGAGGCCGGCGTGGCGCCGCCGGTGATGTCGTTGGCGATCTCGTCGAGGGTGTAGCCGACCGCGAGCTTGGCGGCGACCTTGGCGATCGGGAAGCCGGTGGCCTTCGAGGCCAGCGCGGACGAACGCGACACGCGCGGGTTCATCTCGATGACGACCATGCGGCCGTCTTCGGGATTGACGCCGAACTGCACGTTGGATCCGCCGGTCTCGACGCCGATCTCGCGCAGTACCGCCAGCGAGGCGTCGCGCATGATCTGGTATTCCTTGTCGGTCAGTGTCAGCGCCGGCGCCACCGTGATGGAATCGCCGGTGTGCACGCCCATCGGATCGAGGTTCTCGATCGAGCAGACGATGATGCAATTGTCTTTCTTGTCGCGCACCACCTCCATCTCGTACTCTTTCCAGCCGAGCACGGATTCTTCGATCAGCACTTCGTTGGTGGGAGACGCATCCAGGCCGCGCTCGATGATGTCGAGGAACTCTTCCTTGTTGTAGGCAATGCCGCCGCCGGTGCCGCCCATGGTGAAGGAGGGGCGGATGATCGCAGGCAGGCCGATCTCGGACAGTGCCATCAGCGCCTGGCCGAGCGCATATTCCTGGTAGCGCTTGCGGCGGTCGCTTTCGCCGAGCGTCCACTGCCGCTCGAGCTCTGCGAGCGCCGCGCCCGATGCTTTCGCGCGTTCGGCCTGGTACTTGTCGCGGAACGACTTCTTCAGGGCGGAGGCGTTGGCGAGCCGCGACTTCGGCGTCTCAAGCCCGATCTTGGTCATGGCCTCGCGGAACAGCTGGCGGTCCTCGGCCTTGTCGATCGCGTCCGCGGTGGCGCCGATCATCTCGACGTCAAACTTTTCGAGCGTGCCTTGCTGGCGCAGCGACAGCGCGCAGTTCAGCGCGGTCTGTCCGCCCATGGTCGGCAGCAGCGCGAAGCCGCCGGGGATGACGTGACGTTCCTTCTCGATGATTTTTGCGACGATCTCGGGCGTGATCGGCTCGATATAGGTCGCATCGGCCAATTCCGGGTCGGTCATGATGGTGGCCGGATTGGAATTGACGAGGACGATGCGGTAGCCCTCTTCCTTCAGCGTCTTCACCGCCTGGGTGCCCGAATAGTCGAACTCGCAGGCCTGGCCGATCACGATGGGGCCGGCGCCGATGATCAGGATGGTGGTGATGTCTGTACGTTTGGGCATCAACTCTCGCCGAAGTGGAATTTGGGCACAAAAAAAGGGCGCGCTGGCTGCGCGTCCCTTTGGCCGAGAGCGCGGTGGTCCCCCTCGCGCGCGGTGTGGGTCTTAGACCAGTTTTCGGGGCGGCGAAACCCCGAAAAACGCCCATCAACCGGCAATTTTGACGGCTTTTGGCCGGGCCTGCCAGCCCCGGGCGAGGTGCACCAGAAGAGCTGCCGAAACGCTCAATCCGCCGACCCAGCCGAGATCGGCCGGGCTCCACGCCGCAAGCACGGCGCCGCCCAAGGCTCCGCCGATCGCAAAGCCGAGATACATGGCCGAGGCGTTGAGGGAGAGCGCGATCATCGAGGCCTGCGGGTCGATCCGGATGATGCTGGCGACCTGGGCCGGATAGAACGCCCAGCCCGAAATGCCCCAGAGGAAGATCGCACCCAGGACCGCATAATGCGCCTGTCCCGGCATCAGCTTCAGGACCAGCGAGTGCAGGATCAGCGCGCTGGCCGTGCCCGCGAGCCCGAGGCCTGCGGTGGCGAGCGTGCCGAGACGGTCGGCCAGGACGCCGCCGAGCATGTTGCCGATCGCGGCCGCGCCGCCAAACACCAGCAGCGCAAGGCTGATCTGCGAGGCGTCGAATCCAAGGCCGCGCAGCGGGACCGCGAAATAGGTGAACATGGTGAAGCCGCCGAGCGCCCACAGGGTCGTGATCAGAAGCGCGATCAGGACGTTGCCGTGACGCGCCACCGCCAGCCGCTCGCTGAGCGAAGCTGTGTTGCGCGGCAGGCCGCGGGGCAGGCCAAGCAGGAGGCCGGCGAGCGCAACGGCGCCGATCAAGGCGACCATGGCAAAGGTCGCGCGCCAGCCGAACAGGCTGCCGACGAGATTGCCGAGGGGAACGCCGATGACGGTCGCAACCGTGAGTCCCGAGGTAACCAGCGCCACCGCGCGGCCGCGCCGCTCGGCCGAGGCGACCGCCACGGACACCGCGAGCGCGGTCGGCATGCATAGCCCGGAGCCCAGCGCCATCAGCATGCGCGAGGCCAGCAGCAGGGCATAATTGGACGCCACCATCGCCGCGAGATTTCCGGCGATGAAGGTCGACAGCGCCAGGGCCAGCACGGTGCGGCGGTCGATATTGTTCAAGGTCACCGCCAGGATCGGCGAGCCGACCGCGTAGGTGAGGGCGTAGGCGGTGACCAATTGGCCGGCGGCGGAGACGGAAATCGACAGGTCGGTCGCGATCGCCGGCAAAAGACCTGCAATAACAAAGCCTTCCGTACCGATCGCAAAGGCCGCCAGGGCCAGCCAGAACACGCTCATTAGAAAAGTCCTTATGTTCAACGTTTATTGAACTATCAATTAGACCGATCCATGAGTCAATTGGTTCAAGAACTATTGAACATCGGGGCCACTTCGCTATGATCGTCACACCATGAGTCGCACACCTCTCCACCCAAGCCGCGAGCAGATCGAGCTGCCGATGGTTCTGGATTGCCTGAGCGATCCGATCCGATTGGCGATCGTCTACCAGCTTGCCCAGCAGGAACGTGTCAGCAGCGAATTGTGCTGCGGCGACTTCAACGCGCTCAGCGGCAAGTCGAATCTCGCCTACCACTTCGCCAAGCTACGCGAATGCGGCCTGATGCAGACCCGCGTGGCGGGCACCAACCGATTCGTGCGGCTGCGCCGGGAGGATCTGGACGCACGCTTTCCGGGCCTGCTCGATGCCGTCATCACTTCCGCAGCGAAGGACGCCGACCGGCTTCAGCTTGTGTCGGAATGTGACGTGGTCGAGGGGGATTGAGCGGGCGCCTTGGCCTCCGATCCCGTCCGTCTACGCTTTCGCTTCGCTCAAGCTACGCCGGACACGCTTTGCCCCGCCGGTCTAGCGTGGCGGCGCCACGCGTAGCCCGTCAGGGCGAAGCGTGGAGACCCGGCCTGGATTTGAACCAGGATAAAGAGCGATGCACCGCCCTCGCGTAGACACTTCCGCCACCGGGCCGCGGCGATCATTACCGATCGGGGTGCGACAAGCCACCTCGGCCGGACGTTATGCTTAACGGACCCAGGAAGCTTAACGAACCCAGGAAGCTTACCGAACCAACGGCGGCCGCGCGATGAAGGTCATGCGCCAGCGATTGTGGCCGATATTGTCGTGTGCGCGCTGGACCGCGAAGCCGGCTGCCTTGAGCTTGGCGGTGATCTCCTCCTCACTGTAGCGCTGCAGCCCGATGCGCGTGCGCAGATGACGGTAATCTGACAGTGCGGTGCTGATAAGCCCGATCAGCGCATCTTTCAAAAAGCCGTGACGCAGGCCGAAGCTGAGCAGCGCTGTGACGTCCCTGAACATGCCGACATTGGGCTGGAGGATGTCGCCGAGCACCAGCTTGCCGGAGGGTTTCAGGATACGGCGGAAGTTGAGGAACGCGGCATCGAGCTCGTCCGGCGTCATGTATTGCGCGACCGAGTTCATCACGACGAGATCGATCGACTGCTCCTGCATCTTGCGGACGTCGTCGAGCGAGCGGACGCGGATTTTTGTGTTCGGGGCAAACCGCGCGATCAACCGGCCGCGCACGCCGGGCGCAGGCTCGGCGAGAATCAGCTTGCCGCAGGCGGATGCCACCTGGCTCGCCGACAGCGCCTCGCCGCAGGCATAGTCGAGCACGGTCGCTTCGGGCGAGGAGATGTAGCCGATGATGTCCCGCGCGATGATCTGGAAGTGCAAGTCGCGATGCAGCTTGCTGACATAGATCGTGTGCGTGGAGTCGTAGTAATCGATCCAATCGTCCATGTTAATCGAAGGCCCCGGCAAACGGTTCCGGCAGAGGAACCGGCGCTGCCCGCCTGCGTTAGGGGTGCGGCGGCGCGCCGTCAATGTCTGCGTCCTAACAGGAAGGTTTCCCGTGAGCAAAGCCCCCAACAAGGTCTCGCCCGACCTCGATACGCCCACCGATCTGTCGTCCCAGGCGGTCAACAAGGTTTCGGAGGCGCTGAACGTGCTTCTGGCCGACGCGTTCGCGCTGTATCTCAAGACCAAGAATTTCCACTGGCACATCAGCGGCCGGCATTTCCGCGACTATCATCTGCTGCTCGACGAGCAGTCGGACCAGATCTTCGCCACCACCGACCAGCTTGCCGAGCGCGTCCGCAAGATCGGCGGCGCCACGCTGAAGTCGATCGGCCAGGTCGCCAAGCTCCAGACCATCAAGGACAATAATGAGGACTACGTCCCGCCACGCCAGATGCTGCGCGAGCTGATGCAGGACAACAAGCACGTCACAGCCGCAATGCGGAAGGCGCACGAGGTCTGCGACGAGGCCGGCGACGTCGCCAGCGCCAGCATCCTCGAAATCTTCATCGACGAGACCGAGCGCCGCACCTGGTTCCTGTTCGAAGCCACAAGACAGGAAGGCGGCAACGAGGCGTAGGCAGACTGCATCAACGACGTCGTCTTGGCCTTGTGCCGGGACGCGGCGTCTGCAGCCAGCGTTCGCGACTCACGATCGCCACAGCCGCATCAACGGCCCATCCTTGCCTCGCACCGGATCGGCCGGCGGCAGCGCGACTTTTGGAATCGTCTTCAGCGCTTTCGCATGATTCTCCGGCGTCGGCCGCGTGATCTCCATCTTCGCGCCCGGCGGATAGGCGCCGATCACGCAGAAATCCTCGCTCGCCCTGATGCATTGATGTCCGGTGCCGGCGGGCAGGATGACGACATCGCCGGGCTTGATCTCCAGCTCCTGGCCGTGATCGCCGCCGAAGCGGACGCGAGCGCTGCCGCGCGCGACGCCGAGCACTTCGTGCACCGTCGCATGATAGTGCAGATAGTCGTAGACGCCGTTGCGCCACGTGCCGCCCCAATCGTTGGCGCCGAACAGATTTTCGATGGTTTCCTCGGGCTGCTTCGGATCGAGCGTCACCGCACCCTGGTAGACCAGGAAGGGGAGGATGTTGTTCGGCACGAGCCCGTCATCCTCGAACACGATGGCGAGCGGCTCGGCATTGTCGCGGACGACGGACATGGCACGGGCTCCTGCTACACGAAGGTGTCGAGACAACATTAAAGCAGGAGGAGGCGTTCCTCTGGAGGTCTCGTGTCCCGGACGCGCTGCAGCGCTCTTGCGCTGCTGCGCAGAGCCGGGACCCAGAGTGCCGCGGGCATGGGCCCCGGTTCAGCAGCGCAGCACGCCGCAAAGAGCGGCGCCTAAAGCGCGTTCACGCGCGTCTCGACGCGCTATGGCACTGCGCCCGGGGGCACGAGAGGGTAGCCCTTACGCGCTCTTGTTCTGCCGCATCAGGTCGGCAAAACGCTGGAACAGATAGTGCGAGTCGCGCGGACCCGGTGAGGCCTCGGGATGGTACTGCACCGAGAACACCGGTTTGCCGTCGAGCTGGATGCCGCAATTGGAGCCATCGAACAGCGAGATGTGGGTCTGGGTCGCGCCCGTCGGCAGGGTGTTCTCGTCCACGGCAAAGCCGTGGTTCATCGAGGTGATCTCGACCTTGCCGGTGGTCTCGTCCTTCACGGGGTGGTTGGCGCCGTGATGGCCCTGATGCATCTTCCTCGTCTTGGCGCCGACGGCGAGGCCGAGCATCTGATGACCGAGGCAAATTCCGAACGTCGGCGTGCCCGACTTGATGACGTCCTGGATCACAGGCACGGCATATTTGCCGGTCGCGGCCGGATCGCCCGGACCGTTCGACAGGAATACGCCGTCCGGCTTCATCGCCAGGATGTCCTCGGATGACGTCGTTGCCGGCACCACCGTCACCTTGCAGCCGACGCCGGCGAGCAGACGCAGGATGTTGCGCTTGATGCCGTAGTCGATGGCGACCACGTTGAACTCAGGCTTGTCCTGCTGGCCAAAGCCCTTGTCCCACAGCCACGGTGTCTCGTCCCAGGTGAAGCGCTGGCCGGAGGTGACCATCGGCACGAGGTCCATGCCCTCGAGGCCCGGCCATTCGCGCGCTTCTTCCTTCATGCCGTGCAGATCGAACTCGCCATTCCTGGCGTGCGCGATCACCGCGTTGGGCATGCCCTTGCTGCGGATCAGCGCGGTCAGCGCCCGGGTGTCGATGCCGGAGAGGCCGATGATGCCGCGGGCCTTCAGCCACTGGTCGAGATGCTTGGTGGCGCGATAGTTCGAGGGATCGGTGATGGCGGTGCGCAGGATCACGCCGCGCGCGCCGGGCGTCGCGGCCATGTTCACCGTCTCGATGTCGTCCTCGTTGGTGCCGACATTGCCGATATGCGGGAACGTGAAGGTGATGAGCTGGCCGGCATAGGAGGGATCGGTGAGGATCTCCTCATAACCGGTCATCGCGGTGTTGAAGCAGACTTCACCGACGGCGTGGCCTTCGGCGCCGAGACCAAATCCTTCCAGCACCGTGCCGTCGGCAAGCACCAACAGCGCGGTCGGTTTGTGGTCCGGCCAGGCAGTATCGTTGTCATGTTGTGTCATGAGCCCGGTTCATAGTCTTCGCGGACGCCGGCGTCAAAGCGGAGATGCGCCGATTCACATGCGTTTTTGCATATTTGACAGGTCTCCTTGGGCCCTTAAGCTTGGCGGCATAATTTCCGGCAAATTCCGGGGCTTGGGAGGCAATAATGGACCAGACGATCCCGATTCTGCTGGTTCCGGGATTGGCCTCCTCGGCCCGGATCTATGCGCCGGTCATCCCGTCGCTCTGGCGGTTCGGCCCGGTGATGGTCGCCAACCATATTCGTGACGACAGCATGGCCGCGATCGCCCGGCGGGTGCTGGGCGAGGCGCCGCCGCGCTTCGCGCTCGCCGGCCATTCCATGGGCGGCTACATCGCGCTCGAGATCATGCGCCAGGCGCCCGAGCGGGTGGCCAAGCTCGCGCTGATCAACACCCAGGCCCGGCCCGACACGCCGGAGGCGACCGCGCGTCGCCGCGGCCTGATGGAGCGGGCCAAGCGCGGCGAGCTGCGTGCCGCGCGTGAAGAAATGTTTCCCGAACTGGTGCATCCCTCGCGTCGCGACGATACTGGCATTCGCCAACTCGTTCATGAGCAGGGCGAGGACGTCGGCGTCGAAGGCTATCTGCGGCAGCAGACTGCGATCATCGCGCGGGTGGATTCGCGGCCGACGCTTGCGACGATCAAATGCCCGACGCTGGTGCTGACCGGCGATGCGGACAACACGATTCCCAACGCGTTCTCGAAGGAGATGGCGGCGGGCATTGCCGGTGCGAAGCTCGTCGTTTTGGAGAATTGCGGGCATCTGCCGCAGCCGGAGCAGCCCGAGGCGACGATGCGGGCGCTGGTCGAATGGCTGGGAACTCCGGTTGTCTCAGGGCCGCGAACGGCATAGATCAGGCGTCGGATATTCGAAGGGATCACGATCATGCTGCGCGACGACATCAACAATGCGGTCAAGGAGGCCATGAAGGCCAAGAACGAGCGCAAGCTGTCCACGCTGCGCATGGTCAATTCGACCATCAAGAACGCCGACATCGAGGCGCGCGGCAACGGCAAGCCGCCGCTGTCGGATGCGGACCTGCTCGGCGTGTTTCAGAAGATGATCAAGCAGCGCCAGGAATCGGTCGAGCTTTACGAGAAGGGCGGCCGTGCCGAGCTCGCCGCGCAGGAGCGCGAGGAGATCGCGGTGATCTCGGCCTATCTGCCGAAGCAGATGTCGGACGACGACGTGAAGAAGGCGATCTCGGACGCCATCGCCGAGACCGGCGCGGCGGGCATGAAGGACATGGGCAAGGTGATCGCCGTGTTGAAGACGAAGTACGCCGGCCAGATGGATTTCGGCAAGGCCAGCGGTTTGGTGAAGGCCGCGCTGACGGGCTGAGCCGTCATTCCGGGCTCGCGCTTCGCGCGCCCCGGAATGACAAAAGAAACTGGGGAGGCAACCGATGGCCGGCGCCATCAAACCGTTCCGCATCGCCATCAGCGACGACATCCTCACCGACCTCAAGTCGCGCCTCGCCCGCACGCGCTGGCCGGAGGCGGAGCTGGTCGACGACTGGAGCCAGGGTGCGCCGCTGACATGGATCCAGGAGATCTGCGGCTATTGGGCTGATGGCTACGACTGGCGTGCGCGCGAGGCCAAGCTCAATCGCTTCGAGCAGTTCACCACCGAGATTGACGGGCTCGACATCCACTTCCTGCATGTGCGCTCGAAGGAGCCGTCGGCGCTGCCGCTGATCATCACCCATGGCTGGCCCGGCTCGATCGTCGAATTCCAGAAGGTGATCGCGCCGCTGGTCGATCCTGTGGCGCATGGCGGCAATCCCGCAGACGCGTTTCACATTGTCTGTCCGTCGTTGCCGGGCTTTGGTTTCTCCGGCAAGCCGAAGACCACCGGCTGGGGAGTCGATCGCATCGCCGCGACCTGGGCCAAGCTGATGGACCGGCTCGGCTATATCAGTTACGGCGCGCAGGGCGGCGACTGGGGTTCGGCGGTGACGACCTCGCTCGGCATGCAGGACGGCGAGCATTGCGCCGGCATTCACGTCACGCTCGCCTTCAACGCAGCGCCGAAGGTCGAGGGCGAACCGACGGCGGAGGAGAAGCGGGCGCTCGCCGGCCTCAAGCACTACGTCGACCTCGACTCCGGCTATTCGAAGCAGCAATCGACGCGGCCCCAGACACTCGGCTACGGCCTGACGGATTCCCCGAGCGGGCAGGCGGCCTGGATTCTGGAAAAGCTCTGGGCCTGGACCGATTGCAACGGTCATCCCGAGAACATCTTCACCAAGGACGAGCTGCTCGACAACGTCATGCTCTATTGGGCGACAGAGACGGCGACCTCGTCTGCGCGGCTTTACTGGGAAAGTTTTGGCAGGCGCCGGACCACGCCGGTCGTGAAGGTGCCGACCGGCGTCGCCGTGTTCCCCAAGGAGATCATTACGCCGGTTCGGCGCTGGATGGAGCCGAACTTCCACAACATCACGCACTGGAGCGAAATGGAGAAGGGTGGCCATTTCGCTGCGTTCGAGCAGCCGGAGCTGTATGTCGGCGAGGTCAGAAAATTCTTCCGGACGGTGCGGTAGCCACGCACTCTGCCGTCGTGCCCGGGCTTGTTCCGGCCATCCACGCGCTTAGACTAGGCGCAAGAAGCAAGTGCGTGGATGGCCGGAACAAGCCCGGGCCTGACGCCGAGACCGTGGAAACGCCCCAGCCATGCTCACCGAAGCCGCAACCTACGACGAGCTCTATCGCAACTTCCGCTGGGACATCCCGGCGCGCTTCAACATGGCGGAGGCCTGCTGCGATCGCCATGCCGACGGCACCGGCCGCCTGGCGCTGGTCTATGTCGACGAGAACGGCGCCATCACGCGCACATCCTTCGACGAGGTTGCGGAGATGTCGCGCCGCTTCGCCAACGTGCTGAAGGCGGATGGTCTTGCCCGCGGCGACCGCGTCGCGGTGTTCCTGTCGCAATCGCTGGAGCTGCCGATCGCGCATCTCGCCGCGTTTCGCTCCGGAATGATCTCGATCCCGTTGTTCGCATTGTTCGGTGAGGACGCGCTGGAATTCCGTCTGTCGAATTCGCAAGCAAGGGCGATCGTCACGGACGAAGCCGGCTGGGAGAAACTCACAAAGGTTCGCGATCGGTTACCCTACCTGCAAGACATCTATGTCACGAGCGGCGCCGTCCACGCCGGTGCCAAGCCGTTCTGGCCGGCGATCGAAACCGCGTCCGAGGAATTTGCAACCGTGGAAACTTCCGCCGACGATCCCGCGCTGATCATCTACACCTCGGGCACGACGGGCAATCCGAAGGGCGCGCTGCATGCGCATCGCGTCGTGCTCGGCCATCTCCCCAATGTCGAGATGTGCCACAACTTCCTGCCGCGCCCCGGCGATCTCATGTGGACGCCGGCCGACTGGGCCTGGATCGGCGGCCTCGTCAACGGCCTGCTCGCGTTCTGGTATCACGGCATTCCCCTGGTCGGCCACCGCGCGCGAAAATTCGAGCCGCAGGCCGCGATGCAGATGATGGCCGATCTCGGCGTGCGCAATGTCTTCCTGCCGCCGACCGCGCTGAAGCTGATGCGGCAGGCCGGCGTGACGCATTCGGGCGTCAAGCTGCGCAGCATCTTTACCGGCGGCGAATCCCTCGGCGGCGAGCTGCTCGGCTGGGTGCGCGAGACTTTCGGCATCGACGCGCATGAGGTGTTTGGCCAGACCGAATGCAATCTCGTGATCGGCAGCAACGCGAATCTGTTTCCGATCCGTCCGGGCGCGATGGGCAAGGCGACGCCGGGTTTCGACGTTCGCATCGTCAACGACAAAGGCGAGGAGCAGCCGAGGGGACAGCGCGGCATCATCGGCGTGCGCCAGCCCTGCCCGTGCACGATGCTCGAATACTGGCGCAATCCGGACGCCACGGCGAAAAAATATGCCGGCGAGTTCCTGCTCACCGGCGATCTCGGCGTGCAGGATGAGGACGGCTATTTCTGGTACGTCAGCCGCGAGGACGACGTCATCACCACCGCAGGCTATCGGGTCGGCCCGTCCGAGATCGAGCACACGCTGATGAAGCACCCGGCGGTGGCGATGGCCGCGGTGGTCGGCATCCCCGATCCGATCCGCACCGAATCGATCAAGGCCTGGATCGTGCTGCGTCCCGGCTTTGCCGCAAGCGACACGCTCGCGCGCGAGATCCAGGAGTTCGTCAAGGTGCAGCTCGCTGCTCACGAATACCCACGCTTCGTGGAGTTCGCGGAGACATTGCCAATGACCGCCACCGGAAAGGTGCTGCGGCGCGAGCTGCGGGCGCGGGGTTAGCTTCCTACAATGGCAAAGACGTCTCAAGCCGCGGGGCTTCACCGCGCCTCACTTGCGAAGCTGCACGATCTCGATGCAGCGCTGGAGCTCATGTATTACGGCTGGCGCGGCATGACACGCGAGGCCGACGCGTTTCTTGCGAAGCAGGGTCTGTCGCGCCCGCACCATCGTATCCTCTACGTGGTGGCGCGCCGGCCCGATATCGCGATCGGCTCGCTGATCGAGATCCTCGGCATTTCCAAGCAGGCCCTGAACCGGCCGCTCAATTTGTTGCTGGAGCGCAAGCTCCTGACGTCGAAGCGGTCGCCCGAGCAGCATCGCTCGAAGCTGCTGCGCCTGACGGCCGCGGGGCAGCGCATCGAGCAGCGTGCATCGGACCACGAGCGCAAGGTCCTGCGCGCGGCGTTCGATCGCGTCGGAGCGCCAGGTGCGGCTGGGTGGATGGGCGTCATGGAGGCGATTGCCGACACCAACTGACAATTCCTGAAGTCAACATGGTTGACATGATGGGCGGGCTTTGCCACTTTCCGGACCAAAGAGCCGGGGGAGGGCTCCGCCATGAGCGGGCAGAAAATGAATCGCGCGGCCGCCGAACGCTTTGTCGCGGCATGGTGCGCGAACTGGTGCAAGGTCGATATCGATGCGGTCGTCGCGCATTTTGCCGACGACGCGGAGATGCGCAGCCCTCTGGCTCTGACGCTGACCGGTTCTCCTGTCGTCACCGGCGCCGACAACATCCGCGCCTACTGGCGGAGAGTCTACGGCCACGTCGAAAGCGCCGACCTGAAGATCCTGAGCTGGAGCTGGGACGACACGATCGCGCGACTGACGGTGTGGTGGCAATTGGGCGATACACGCGCCAGCGAGTTCATGGATTTTGACGATGCGGGCCGCGTGGCGCGCAGCGAAGCCTTTTACGGAAAATAGCCATGCGCCTTTCGGATATCGTCCTGTTCCTCAACGCGCTCTGGTTCGGCGGCGCCTTCATCCAGTTCAGCATTGCCCAGCGCAATACGCTCAAGATTCTCGTGCCGCGCGAAGAGCGCGGCAATCCGATCGCGCCGACATTGTCAGCCAGCGTGGCATTCCTCGGCGGCATCAATCTGCCGATCGGCCTTCTCTCGCTGTATCTTTTGGCCGCTCGTCCGGTTTTCTTCCAGCCGGTCGAAGCGCAGTTGGTGCTGTTCCTGTTCTTTGCCGCCTGCCACTTCAGCCAGTTCGCCTACAACCTTCCGGTCCTGATGCGCGGAGGACGCGTCGGGGTGGCTTACTGGCCCGTGTTGAAGGGCCCGATGCTCAGGATATTCGTCATCGACGCGGCCCTGTTCGTGGCCAATCTTGGTGCGGCGCTTCTCCTCGCGTCGCGTTCCTGACTATCGCGACGGCGCCGACAGGGCTGACCGCAGCGTCGCGGCGAGGTCTCGCCGCCGGAACGGCTTGGTCAGGATGCGGGCGTCGCCGACCCCGTCGGGCGCCTTGACCGGATTTCGGCTGTAGCCGGAGGTGAAGAGCACCTTGAGCCCGGGCCGCAACTGGGTCGCCTGCCTGGCGAGCTCTGGCCCGAACATGCCGCCGGGCATCACGACGTCGGTGAACAGCAGGTCGATGTCTCCGGACTGGCGCAACAAGTCGAGCGCCGCCGGGCCGCTCGCCGCCGTGATGACGCGGTAGCCGAGCGTCTTCAGCTCGTTTTCAACATAGGTCCGAACCATGTCGTCGTCCTCGACGACGAGAATGGTCTCGCGTCCTTGGCGCGTGACGTTCCCTTCGCCGCGAGCGCGGCGAGCCGATCTCCCTCGGCGCGATCTGGTCGGCCGTGTGCGCGCGCAGCGAGATCGGCTGGATGGCCTTCGTCACGCTGTTCGTGTTCGTGGTCTGGATGTACCAGGTGCGGCTTCTGATCGCGCTGCTGCTCGGCCTGCATGCCTCGTTCTCGAGCCTTCAGGAATTCATGACGGTGGTGCTGACCACGAACGAGGGCTTGCTGTTCCTCGGCATCGGCAACGCGGTCGGTGCCGTGCTGTCGCTGATCCTGTTCTCGCTGACCGTGGTGTCGTTTCCGCTGCTGCTCGACCGCGAGGTCGATTTCGTCACGGCGATGGTCACGAGTGTACGCGCGGTGGTGACGAGCCCGCTGCCGATGATCTCGTGGGCCGCCGTCATCGTGATGCTGCTGATCGTTTCGGCGCTGCCGTATTTCCTGGGCCTGGTGGTGACGCTGCCCGTGCTCGGGCATGCAACCTGGCATCTTTATCGGCGGATCGTGGTGCCGGTGACGTAACAGGGAGCCGGACGCAACGGCAGCGAGCTATTCGCCCGTTGCCAGGCGGCGAGCGCCGGATGAGGTCAGTTCGAGTTCGCCGAGGCGCCTGATCGCATAACCCAGGCTGGTCAGGCGCTCGCCGTGCGCCTGCGGAATTTCGCCTTGCGCCTTGCCCTTGCCGACCTCGGCCAATGAGGCAAATTCATCGGCGCTGAGGGCAGCGCTGCTGTCGGTCATCAGGCGACCTCGTCGGTCCATACCTTGAAATTGAGCAGGGTATTGGGACCGAAGGTCTGGGTGATCGGGACGTCCGCGGCATCGCGTCCTTGTGCGATCAGCACGCGGCCGATCCGCGGCGTGTTGTTGCGAGGATCGAACATGTGCCAGCTTCCACCGAGATAAGCCTCGAACCAGCCGGCGAAATCTCCTGCAGGCCACGGCTGCGGCGTGCCGATGTCGCTGAGATAGCCGGTGCAGTAGCGCGCCGGGATGTTCATGCAGCGGCAGAACGCGACGGCGAGATGGGCATAGTCGCGGCACACGCCCGTGCCTTCGTCGTAGGCTTCCCAGGCTGTCTTGGTCGCACGCGCGTGCTCATGGCCGAACGTGATGCGGCGATGAACAAAATCGCAGATGGCCTGGACCCGCGCCCAGCCCGGCGGCGTGTGCTCGAACAATTTCCATGCGATATCCGACAGGCGATCGGTCTCGCAGTAGCGACTGCCGAGCAGATAGACCAGCGTGTCGGCCGGCAGCGCTTCGACGGCATGCTGAAACGCGTTCGGAAACACCGGGTCGGGCAGGCCGCTGTCGCTCACGACGCCGTCGGCGGCGAGGCGAAAGGCGCCGGCCGGCGCCACGATGCGGCTGCACCAATTGCCGAAGAGGTCGCGATAGGGACTGATCGCCACCGAGGGTCTGGTGGTCAGCAGGTCGGGCACGATGACATCGGAGGCGCGCGTGAAATGCGTGCCCAACACCATGAGCATAGGTGTGGGCTGCGGGAATTCGTACAGCATCTCAAACCCGACGCGGAGCTTCATACGATTTTCCCTTGGCTAAGCTCCCAACATGGCTACGAAGCGGTCGAACACAAGGCTTCGACGGCTTATTCGACCG
Source organism: Bradyrhizobium nivariense (assembly GCF_029846695.2). Classification (NCBI taxonomy): domain Bacteria; kingdom Pseudomonadati; phylum Pseudomonadota; class Alphaproteobacteria; order Hyphomicrobiales; family Nitrobacteraceae; genus Bradyrhizobium; species Bradyrhizobium nivariense. The sequence goes on from NZ_JARWCR020000049.1 coordinate 59,337, forward strand.
AAAGCGGCATTTGGCGCTTCAAAAGCGCGGCACGGGCGAGAAACCGATAGCTAATTGCAGCGATTGCGCGCACGGTGCGGGAATGTCGGAAAGATCCGTCGTCTCCGCGCATACGCAGCGCCACGACTATTCGCGCGCGACATGAAGCGCCTCATTCTCTCGCACCGGCGGAGTCGACTCGTCGCGACGTCGCAACAGCGGTCGTTGCGCACGGTGCCCGTTCCAGCGGGCGAGTTGGACGCGGCAGGCTCGTGCCGCGGACGCCTGAAGATTCCTCAGATTCCTCCGCGATTCGATTATGAGATCGAACGCCAACCGAAAGCACCTGATGCAAACTCTCTCCCCACAGCACGTCAAGACAGAGGAAGCGCTCCGGCTCGGCGTGGAGTCGGGCTGGTACGCGATCAAGGTCAGCGGGACCTTTGTCTCGGGCCCGCACGATTCGGAAGCGGATTGCCGCCGCAAGATCGACGAGATTCATCCGCCGGTGAAGAAGAAGCGATGAAGGCGCAGAGTTCGCCCGCTACGCCGTCTTGATACCCATCGCCTTCAACGCTTCCAGCATCTGCACCGGCGGCGCCATCTTGATCTGCGGCGCCTTGCCCGTTTCCAGCAGGCTCTTCAGTCCCGACAGGATTGCGGGCCAGCCGGTGCGGCCGCCGGAGAGGATGTCGTCGCTGAGCGGACGGTCGTGGCCTTCGCTCATCGTCAGCCGAACCGCCTCGCCGACCGGTTCGATCTCGTAGGTGACCAGGGTCGGTCCGAGTTTCTCGATCAGCCCGGGCCAGTTGACGTTGAAGGTGACCGAGAGCTTTCGCGGCGGATCGTAGGCGAGCACCTCGCCGCTGATGTGCAGGGCGCCATCGGGCGTGCGCACGATGAACGCGCCGCCAAGTCGCGGCTCGACCTCCACGGCATTGCCGAAGAAGTACTGCTTGCTGAACTCGGCCGAGGTCAGCGCCTCCCACACCTTGTCCGGCGTCGAGGCGATGTAAATCGTGTAGACGGTGAGCGGCTTGAATTGATCGAGGTTCATTTTGCATCGAATCCCTTGTTGAGGGCTGCGCGCGGAATGGCCAGCGCTTTGCCGCTTTCCAGCAGGCTCTTGAGCCCGGACAGGATCGCCGGCCAGCCGTTGGAAACGGCGCCGAGATATTTGCCGCCTTCGACGAATCCGTCATGCAGCACCGTCAAACGGACGAGCGAGCCGAACGGCTCGAGCGTGAACACGACGCGCGATATCGGCTCACCGCGCAGCTCCTCGTATTTCTGGTGCTTAAAGCTGTAGGACAGCCGCCGCGGCGGATCGGCTTCGAGGATCTCGCCGGAATCGGTGGTCTCGCCCTCCAGCAGGAGCGCGAAGGGGGAGCCGACCTTCCAGTCCGAGCGGACCTCGGCGCCGAACCAGTATTGCCTCGTGAATTCGCTCGACGTCAGCGCCTCCCACAGCTTCTCCGGAGTGGTCTCGATGTAGGTGACATAGACGAACTGCGGCTTACTCATCGCGCTTCTCCAACTGGCGTTTCAACTCGCTGAGCGCGGCGAGCTTGCCGCGCTCGAACTTCTTGATCCAGCGTTCGCCGATCTGATGGATCGGCACCGGATTGAGATAGTGCAGCTTCTCGCGGCCATGCCTGATGGTTGTGACCAGATTGGCCTCTTCGAGGATGACAAGGTGCTTGGTCACGGCCTGGCGCGTCATCGCGAGGTCTTCGCAGAGTTCGTTCAGCGTCTGGCCGTTCCTGGCGTGAAGCCTGTCGAGCAGCGACCGTCGTGACGCATCGGCGAGCGCTTTGAAGACGTCATCCATGGCGGGGATAATAGGCAACCAAATAGTTGCATGTCAAGATGGTGTCTTTGGCGCGCGCAAATGGCTGTGCTAGCCTTAAATCTCAGCCAACGCAGATTGGTTCCGGGAGGACTTTGATGTTCCGTTGCGTCTTGACTGCCGCAGGCATCGTCCTTTTCGCCTGCAGCACCGCGGCCCATGCGCAGAAGCAGACCATCGGCGCGCCGCCTGAAGCTTCCAACATGAAGCTGGTCGGCGCCAACGACCTTCAGGCGCGCAGCGCCTATCAGCCGACCATCCATCACCAGGGCGACCGCTGGATCGCCTATATCGGCCATCACGGCGGCACCGACGATATGCCCGCTCCCGTCAATCCGATGACCGCGCAGGCCGAACCGAACGGCACCTCGATCGTCGACGTCACCGATCCCGCGCGCCCGAAATATTTGCGGCACCTGCCGGGGCAGGAGGGCAAGTATGAATCCGGCGGCGCGCAGATGGTGCGCGTCTGCGACGGCAAGTCGTTGCCGAAGGGCGATCCCAACGCCGTCTACATGCTGCGCACCTTCGGCAGCGAGGCGCATGAGATCTGGAACGTCGCCGATCCCGCAAGCCCGGTGCTCGTCACGCGCATTGACGGTCTGAAGGACACGCACAAGAGCTGGTGGGAGTGCGACACCGGCATTGCCTTCCTCGTCTCGGGCGCGCCGGACTGGCGCACGCGGCGCATGACGCAGGTCTATGACCTCAGCGATCCCGCGCATCCGCAGAAGATCAGGGATTTTGGCCTGCCCGGTCAGGAGCCCGGTTCGACCGGCGCGGTGCCGACCGAATTGCACGGGCCGATCTCGACGGGGCCGCAGGGCAATCGAGTCTATTTCGGCTACGGCACCAACAAGGGCGGCATCCTGCAGATCGTCGATCGCGACAAGCTCCTGAACGGGCCAAAGGAGCCGACGCCGGACAATCTGCGCTATCCCGAGATTTCGCGCATGCCGATGTCCGCCTTCAACGGCGCGCACACCACGTTTCCGATGCTCGACATGCCGGTCGCGGAATTTGTCGAGGACAAGGACGGCAAGACCCGCGACATCGTCATGATCGTGGACGAGGCGATTTTGAACGAATGCGGCGAGGCGCGGCAGATGGTGTGGTTTGCCGACGTCACCACCGAGGCGCGGCCGATGATGATCTCGAGCTACACCGTGCCGGAGGCGAGCGGACAGTTCTGCCAGCGCGGCGGGCGCTTCGGCTCGCATTCGGCGAACGAGAGCATGGCGCCGGTCTACTACAAGAAGATGGCCTTCATCGCCTTCTTCAATGCCGGCGTGCGCGCGCTCGACATCCGCGATCCCTATCATCCCAAGGAAGTCGGTTACTTCATTCCGTCGATCACCAGCGCGACCGACAAGCGCTGCATCCCGATCGAGGGCGGCGAACGCTGCAAGGTCGCGATCCAGACCAACAATGTCGAGACCGACGACCGTGGCTACGTCTACATCGTCGATCGCGCCAATACCGGCCTGCACATTCTCGAACTGACCGGACCCGCGCGCGCGGTCGCCGGCCTGCCGAAGACCTGACGATGCGGCGGGGGGCGGCGATATCGGCTCTGGTGTTTGCGCTCGGCGTGTCCGGTGTCGGGGCCTATCAGCTTGCGCCGGCACCGGCGGAAGAGACCGCGCGCTGGCGCGAGATCGCCTGGCCGTTCCCGCGCGACGGCTGGCCCGCCGGGCGCGCGTTCCGCTGCGACGGCGCCTGCGCCGGCGCCGAGCTGTACGTGCGCGCCAAGCGCGGCTTCTGCAATTGCGACCGCGGTGTTGCCGACGACGATGAGGTGGATCGTGTTGCCGATATCGATCTGATCAGCCCGCGCTTTGCGGCGACGACGCCGGGTCAGGAAGTGGGCATCGGAGCGATGCGCGGCCGCGCCAGGCGCTATGATCTCGACATGTCCGACGGCGCTCGTCATGCCGCGATCGGCATCGCCGTCTCACGCCGTTGCGACCTCTTCGTTGCGACGGCGCAGGGGCGCGGGGAAGCAGGCGTGGTGCAGCGCGCGGTACGCGCGTTCCTGGAGACGCCGGAGATGAAGACGTGGGTGACCGCGGTGCTGGACGGAAAGTGAGTGCCATGCATTAATGCCCCAAACCGCCCTCAGCGAGTCCTCCCCATGATGTCCATGCAAGCCTATCTCGCCTTCGTCGCCGCCTGCATTGCGCTGGCGCTGCTGCCGGGTCCGATCGTCACCCTCGTCATCGCCAACGGCCTGCGCCACGGCACGCGCGCGGCGCTGACCAATGTCGCCGGTGCGCAAGTAGGCCTCGCCATCGTCATCGGCATCGTCGCAGTCGGCCTGACCTCGCTGATGGCGACGATGGGCTACTGGTTCGACTGGGTGCGCTTTGCCGGCGCCGCCTATCTGGTCTGGCTCGGCGTCAAGCTGATCTGGGCGCCGGTCGAGGGCGTCAAGGTCGACCAGCCGCCGGCGCCGCCGCGCGGCGGGTTCTTCCTGCAAGGTTTCCTGGTGCTGCTGTCGAACCCGAAGGTGCTGATCTTCTTCGGCGCTTTCATTCCGCAGTTCATGGACATGAACCGCGACCACTTCCCGCAGGTCGCGCTGCTGGGGGCGACCTTCATGGTCACCGCGGCGATGACGGACGCGCTCTACGCCATCGCGGCCGGGCGCGCCCGAAAATTCTTCTCGGCCCGCCGCACGCGGCTGATGTCGCGCATCTCCGGCGGCTTCATGATCGGCGGCGGCATCTGGCTGGCGCTGACCAGGGCAAAATAACCTCCATCGGCCGGTTGGCCTTGAACCCTTCGCGGCGGCGATGCGTCCAATCGGGCATTGCCGCTGACGAAGGAATTTGGCCCTGCCCGACCTGCCCTGGTTCGTCTATGCGATGCTGCTCGCACCGCTCGGACTCCTCCTGATCGCCGCAATCGTCAAGACCTGGCAGGTGCGCGAGGCGCGCAACTGGCCGCAAGCACCGGGCAAGGTCGTCACCTCGGTTGCCGAGTCGCGCGAGGTCAGGGTCCCCGACCAAGACCGCGAGGAAGGCTATCGCCTCGAGAAACGCAATTTCGCGAACGTGACTTACGAATATGCGTCGAGGTGCGTGTCAATCCCGACAATCCGGCCGAGGCAACGCTCGATGCAAACGGCGCCGGCCGCATCGCCTGGCTGCTGTGGGGCATCGCTGCCATCTTCGCCGCGCTCGCGCTGTTCGTCGCGACGCGGGGCTAATCGACCAGCCGCTCCGCCCTCAATTCGACCTCGATCTCCGCAAAAATCCGCGCCAGCCGCTCGGCCCATTGTTGCTGGCCGGACTGGTCGGCAATGAGATCCTGGCGGATCTCGATGCCGGTGCTGACGAGGCCGCGAGCTTCGCCATGCACGGGGATGGTGTAGTCGGTGAGGTCGTTCACCGCATAGGGTTCGTTGTCGCCGACGACGAGATCGCTCTCGCTGCGCAGGTGCTTGAGCAGCAGCTGGGGCAGCACGGTGTCGCGGTTGTACAGCGCGCCGATGTGCCAGGGCCGGGCGACCCCGGCATAGACCGGCGTAAAACTGTGCAGCGACACCAGCACGGTCGGCCGCTTGTCGTGCAGGCGGCGGTCGATCGCGGCATCGATGCGGTGATGATAGGGCTCGAAGATCTCGCGGCGCCTTGCGGCGCGCTCGCCCTCGGAGATGCCCTCGTTGCGCGGGATTGCAGTTGCCTCGGAGATGACGGGGATCGAGCTCACGGCGGCTGGCGGGCGGTTGCAATCGATCACGAGCCGCGAATAGCGCTGCGCGATCAGATGTGCATCCAGCATCCCTGCCAGCCGGTCGGAGACACCGGCGATGCCGATGTCCCAGGCGATATGCCGCCTCAGCTCGCTTTCGGCAACGCCGAGATCGCCGAGCGTGCGCGGCAGGATCCGTCCGTAGTGATCCGAAGTGAGCAGAAAAGGCGATGTCGCTTGCGCATTCACCTCATGCACTGGGGGAATGTCACCCTCGCCGAGGAGTTGATCGGCCGCCTCGATTGTGTCTAAAGCCATCCTGATTGCCTAATGAAAAAGCAGTCATCCCAAAGAATCGGGCGGGAATCGCTATAGATTGGTCCGCCCAACATCACCATGATTGCCTGACGATGCCGCTGCTGACGATTCACCACAAGACCGAATATCGCTACAACCGCCCGGTGGCGTTCGGTGAGCACAGGATCATGCTGCGACCGCGCGACGGGCACGATCTGCGCGTGCTCGACTCCAGGCTCGAGATCTCGCCCGAGCCGATGTCGCTGCACTGGATCCACGACGTGTTCGGCAATTCCGTCGCTATCGCGAGTTTCGACGAGCGCGCGGACGCGCTGATCTTCGACTGGCACGTCACCGTCGAGCACAATCCGGTCGAGGAGTTCGCGCTGACGCCGGACGACCCGGCCTATTTCTATCCGTTCGTTTATGACGACGAGGAATTTCCCGACCTCGTCCAGTACATCACGCCGCAATATACCGATCGCGACGGCGAGATCGCGGAATGGGCGCGCGGCTTTCTCGACGAGGACGCGCCGACGCCGACCTTCAAGATCCTGAGCGGCATGACCCACGGCATCCGTGAGCGGTTCAAGTACCGTAAGCGCCACGAGCTTGGCACGCAGCATCCGCTCGACACCTTGCAGTCCGGTACCGGGACCTGCCGCGACTACGCGCTGTTCATGATCGAGGCGCTGCGCCATCTCGGCATCGCCGCACGATTCGTCTCCGGCTACATCTTCGTGCCGGAGGATATCGAGCAGCGCCATGTCGGCGGCGGCTCGACCCATGCCTGGGTGCAGGTCTACCTGCCGAGCGCAGGCTGGATCGAGTTCGATCCGACCAACGGCATCGTCGGCACCCGCGACCTCATCCGTGTTGCGGTCGCCCGCGATCCGCGCCAGGCGATCCCGCTGCACGGCGTCTATATCGGCCCTGCGGGCGCGTTCGACGTCATGGACGTGACCATCAGGGTGGTCTCGGACGAGCAACGCAGCGGCGAGGAGCTGGAGGCGGAGGTTTCGTAGACGCTCACCGTCGTCCTGGCGAAAGCCAGGACCCATTACCCCGACTGTCAGTGTGGTGCGACGCTGTAGCCATCGAGTTGCCCGTTCCCATGTTCGGTGGCTATGGGTCCTGGCTTTCGCCGCATTTCGCCAGGACGACACTGGAATGTGTAGCGCTGTCCCTCCGTATAATTCGCAGCTATAGAGCCCCCATGACCTCCGATCGTCTTTTCGTTTACGGCACGCTGATGCGCGGCTTCGACCATCCGATGGCGCGGCTGCTTGCGGGCCACGCGGATTTCCTGGGTGAAGCGACCTGCCGCGGCCGGCTCGTCCTGGTGAAGCATTATCCGGGCCTGTTGTTGTCGGATGCGGCCGCGGACATCGTTCACGGCGAGCTCTTTCGCCTTCACGTGCCCGACGAGCTCTTGCGCGAGCTCGACATGTACGAGGCCTGCGGCGAGGGCTTTCCGGAGCCGACCGAATATCTGCGCAAGCTGGTCGACGTTGCAGGCGCCGACGGCGCGACTGCACCGGCCTGGACCTACATCTACAACTGGCCCGTCACCGATCTGCCGCGCATCGAGACCGGTCGTTTTCTCGACCACTAAAGTGCGGCTGCGGACTTGACCTCGCCCCGCTTGCGGGGAGAGGTCGGATCGCTCTTGCGATCCGGGTGAGGGGGTACAGATCGATTGGCAGACTCACCCGTGGAGAGAGGCCCCTCACCC